>CALFOB010000159.1 GCA_937919125.1 uncultured Micrococcales bacterium
AAAATGGCTAATACAAATCGGTAAAGCTTGAATGCTTTCGAGGAAAAACTCAAATAACTTGGGATGGCTGCAGTAAAGAAAGTGACTATCAGCAAGCAAGTAGCCCAAAGCCACATGGACTTTAAGGAGGCAATGATTCCTAATGCCGCCACCAGAAAAACAACAAGTGAATTGAGATTGTTTATTGCAAGATAGCTTTGCAGGACTCGCTTGATGGCAGTTCGTTTGGCACTCTTGTCGGCATCCGCGTCCCCTAAATATTCTTCTTTGAGCCTGGAGACTCTTTTAGCGCTTAGCCCAAGGCCAAGCAAGCTAAGGAATCTAGTTGAATGTGTGTGCTTCATGCTTGGACCTTTGCTCTGCTTTGAATCAGAATCGAAGGACTTTGCTTCTCAACCACTAATTGCTTTAGCGACTTCTTACCTGCGGATGTGACTTTGTAGAGTCTTCGTCTTGCTCCACGACGGTTGTTGTCTTCTTCCCAAAAAGATTCGACCCATCCATAGGCTTCGAACCTGTCCAGAACCGAATACACAGATCCAGATCCGAGCTGGGTCTCAGAGCATATATGTAATCCCCAGGTGGAACCTGCCTTGAGTTCTGCCAGGAAGGCTGCAACTTTGATGGTTGGTTGAGTAATTCTGATAGGTGCTTTTTCAGTCATGCCTTCACTCTAACCTAAAAACTTGTTTATTTGTTATATATCAAATAAGATTTTCCCGAAGGGAGAAACATGAAAATACAAAAGGGGAAAGTAGCAATCACACTATTGGTCTTGGTGCTCATGATTCCACTGACTAAGGGAGTGGGCCGGATGTTAGAAGAACGTGCAGGGAACAGATGCACGGCAACGCCTACCGATTCAGCCAATTTCAGCGCGTCAGTAGACCTTAATTTTGACACTCTTAGCTGGGTATGCCACCGAGAATATACAGACGAAAACGGTGAGCTTAATGGAATCGCCTCTACGCTCACTTTTCCACTCATTCCTTAGGGGGAATTCACACGGGAGATCCCGTCTTGGCTTTATGCCAAGGCGGGTTTTCTTTTACTCGGTATTCTTGAGGTATGAAGTATTACAACAATGTGGTCGAACTTATCGGCAATACCCCTTTAGTTAAGTTGAATAAGGTAACTGAAGGTATTGCCTGTACTGTGCTTGCCAAGGTTGAATACTTCAACCCAGGTGGTTCTATTAAGGACCGTATTGCAGAAAAGCTTATTGATGCTGCTGAAGCATCGGGACAGCTAAAGCCTGGTGGCACAATTGTTGAACCTACCTCAGGTAATACCGGTATTGGTTTGGCACTAGTTGCTCAGCAACGAGGATACAAATGCATCTTTGTTCTTCCAGACAAAGTAGCTGTTGACAAGATAAATACTCTTAAGGCTTATGGGGCAGAGGTAGTTGTTTGCCCGACTAACGTGGCTCACGAAGATCCTCGTAGTTACTATTCAGTTTCTGACCGTATTGCTAGAGAGACTCCAGGAGCTTTCAAGCCAGATCAATACAGCAACCTAAATGGGCCTGCATCTCACTATGAAACTACTGGTCCTGAAATCTGGAAAGACACAGACGGCAAAGTAACTCACGTTGTTATCGGTGTTGGTACAGGTGGAACTGTTTCAGGTGTTGGTAAGTATCTGAAAGAAGTTAGCAACGGGGCTGTTCAGATTATTGGTTGTGATCCAGCTGGTTCTGTTTATTCAAATGGAACAGGAAGACCTTACCTAGTTGAAGGTGTTGGTCGAGGAGATGATTTCCTACCTGGAGCATTTAACGAAACTGTAGTTGACCAGTTTGTTCCAGTTCCTGATCTTGATTCATTCATGATGACAAGAAGACTTGGTAGAGAAGAAGGATTACTCGTTGGTCCTTCTTGTGGAATGGCAGCTGTCGCTGCTTTGAAGGTAGCCAAAACTCTTCCTGCTGAGGCAGTTGTAGTTGTTATCCTGCCTGATGGTGGAAGAGGATACCTAGCTAAGGTATTCAATGACACTTGGCTTAGAACCTTTGGCTTTATGCCTCGTCTGGAGGATGCTGTTGAAGATCTAGTAACCGGCACTCAAGAGAAGCCACAGCTTGTGAGCGTGAAGACTACTGACACCATCAAGGATGCTCTAGATAAGAATGCAGACTTCGTTGTTGTCTTCAACAACGCTCCTCCTGTTAGAGCAGGAGAGATATCGGGTGTTCTAAGACTTGCTCACCTAAAGGCAGGACTTGCCTCTGGTGCTTTCAAGGAAACTGATCTAGTCGAGACACACATGGAAGCAAGACCTGTTCCTGTGGGCTACACCGACACCATAACCACAGCTAAGGAAGTACTAGCTGATGAAGATTGTGCGCTGGTACTTAGAGAAGGCGAAGTAATCGCCCTTTTGACCCATAGCCATTTCGTTTAGTCTTGAAGCAATAAGAAAGAATCTAATGTCAAAGTTTGAAACCAGAGCAATCCACGTAGCCCAGCATCCAGATGAGAGAACTGGTGGAGTTATCCCACCTATTCACATGACCACCACCCATAAGCAAGATGGTGTTGGCAATCTACGTGAAGGTTACGAATACAACCGTGCTGCTAACCCAACGAGAACCGCTCTGCAGGAAGCTTTAGCTTCTCTAGAAGGCGGACGTTTTGGAATGAGCTTCTCAAGTGGTCTAGCTGCTGAAGATGCAATTATTCGAGGAGTACTTGCTCCTGGCGATCACGTGATTCTGGCTAACGATCTTTATGGTGGTTCTTATAGGCTCTTTGCTCGTGTCCACAAGGCATGGGGAATTGACTTCACAATCGTTGACCTAAATGATGAAGCTGCTTTGGAGAGTGCATTCATTGAAGGTAAGACCAAGCTGGTTTGGATTGAGACACCATCCAACCCAATGATGACAATCTTCGACATCGCTAAGGTCTCTGCTGTTGCACACAAGCACGGAGCAGTTGCAGTTGTTGACAATACTTTTGCTACTCCTTACCTTCAGCGTCCACTTGAACTAGGTGCTGACATTGTTATTCACTCAACTACCAAGTACCTAGGTGGACACAGCGATGTTCTCGGTGGAGCTGTAGTTCTAAACGATGGAGAACTTGCTAAGAAGATTGAGTTCATTCAGTTTGCTGTTGGTGCTGTTTCATCGCCTTTTGATGCATGGCTTACACACAGATCTCTGAAGACACTTGCTCTTCGTATGGATAGACACTGCTCTAATGGACAGGCTGTTGCTGAGTTCCTAACTACACAGAAGAAAACAGTTTCTGCTGTTTACTATCCAGGATTGATTGATCACCCAGGTCACGATGTTGCAAGAAAGCAAATGGATGGCTTTGGTGGAATTATCACGTTCAAGCTTGTTGGTGGGGTAGCAGCAGCTAAGAAGTTCTGTGAGAACACAGAACTCTTTACTCTTGCTGAATCTCTAGGCGGAGTTGAGTCTTTGGTTAACTATCCAGCTGAAATGACCCATGCGTCTGTTAAGGGAACTCCTATTGAAGTTTCTGGAGACATTGTTCGTCTGTCTGTCGGTGTTGAGCACATCGACGACATTATTGCTGACCTAACCCAAGCTCTAGAGAGCCTGTAAATACATGTCAGCTTCAGAGCAAGACAGAGTTCAAGCAATCTATGACGAGTTTGCTAAGAGCTACGATGATCACTACGCTTCAGCTGAATTCCAAGAAGAAGACCAATCTCTATTCAGGATTCTTTCCCCTTGGATTAGAGGAAAAGTATTAGACCTTGGTTGCGGAACTGGATTGACTCTGACCTATAACGACATCAGCAAGGATGACTATCTAGGCGTTGATCCAAGTGCTGGAATGCTTGAGAAACTTCAGGCTAAGTTCCCTGGGTTTGCTACTGTGAACTCTACTTTTGAGCAGTGGAATGAATCTGACCAGGGTTCCAAGTTTGAGACCATCTTGGGTTTATTTGGTGCTCCTGCCTACTTCGCTAAAGAGTCTTACGCACAGGTTTTAGAAAGACTTGCCCCTAAAGGCCACTATTTCCTTATGTTCTATAAGCCTGGCTATTTCCCAGCCCATATCTATACCGAGGAAGACAAGGCTGCTGCCAAGGCTCGAATTGATTATGACCTGATCAATTCGACCTTTGAAACCACCTTTGTTTTCACTAATTATCTAGTTGCCACCAACATCCCTGCGGAGTATTTGCCAGCACGGTAACACTTGGTAACAGTGGTTTTAGGGCTCCAAAATTTAGGGCAAAATGTATCTGAAACATACTTAAAAACCTAAAGGAGTTCACAAATGGCTTTATCAAAGAAAACGCTATGGCGCGGGTTTGCGGCAGCTGCTGCAGTGCTATTGGCTACAACACTTACTGCCTGTTCAACAGGTAGCGTCGCAGGTGACACAGTCACCGAAGGCAAACTAACTATTGGTACCGGTAACCCTGCTTACTTCCCATGGGTTATTGACGACAAGCCTGAATCAGGTGAAGGCTTCGAAGCTGCAGTTGCATATGCAGTTGCTGAAAAGCTTGGCTTCGCTAAGGAAGACGTCATCTGGGTTCGCACAACATTCGATGAGGCAATTGCTCCTGGAGTTAAGAACTTTGACTTCAACTTGCAGCAGTACTCAATCACTGAAGAGCGTAAGGCAAACATTGATTTCTCAACTCCTTACTACGAGACAGCTCAGGTTGTTGTAACAGTTGGATCATCTCCTGCAGCAGGTGCGACAAGCATTGCTGATCTTCAGGGATACCTAATTGGTGCCGCAACTGGAACTACTTCATACAATGCAATTGGTGATGTAATCAAGCCAACTCAGGATGCACTTGCATTCAACTCAAACGATGATGCAAAGGCTGCTCTTACTAACGGACAGGTTGATGCAATCGTGCTAGATCTTCCAACAGCACTTTACGCATCTTGCTGTGAACTAGACGGTGGAAAGATCATTGGCCAGCTTCCAACAGCTGACAAGGGTGACCAGTTCGGTCTAGTACTAGACAAGGGTTCAAAGCTAACTGCTGCAGTAAGCAAGGCTCTTGATGAACTACGTGCTGATGGCACACTAGCTCGCCTAGAAGAGCAGTGGCTAACAGCAGATGCTGGTGTTCCAGTACTGAAGTAATCTATACCTATGAGTAATAGCGAAGCCCGTAGGTTCAGCCCAAGTGAAATTGAGCTGGACCGACGGGCTTTCCGCTTAGCTCGGAAAAGAAAGTCAACTCTTGTTGCTTTTGTAAGCACAATTGCTTTTGCTGTTATCGCTTGGCTATCCCTTGTTAATTCACCAGGATGGCCACGAGTTGAGCAGAGTTTCTTCAACCTTGAAACCGCAGTTGAAGCCCTGCCTGCAGTATTAGAGGGTCTGCTACTAAACCTGCGAGTTCTGTTTTTCTCAGTCATCGGTGTTCTAGTCTTCGGTCTTACTCTTGCTCTTCTTAGGACCCTTCGTTCACCTATCTTTACCCCAATCAGACTCTTAGCTCGTGGCTACGTTGATCTGTTTAGAGGACTACCTCTGATTATTGTTTTGTATCTAGTTGGCTTTGGTATTCCAGGTCTTCGTCTTGAATTCTTAGGAAGAATCCCTGTTGAGGTTCTAGGTACTCTGGCTCTAACCCTTACCTACAGCGCCTATGTTGCTGAAGTGTTTAGAGCAGGTATTGAAGCTGTTCACCCATCTCAACGGCTAGCTGCTAGATCTCTTGGTTTGAGCTATAGCCAGACCATGAGACTAGTTGTCTTGCCACAGGCATTTAGAAAAGTAGCACCACCTCTAATGAATGACTTTGTTTCATTGCAAAAGGATGTTGGTCTTATCTCTGTCCTAGGTGCTGTTGATGCTGTTAGAGCAGCGCAGATTGAAGTTGCTCAGTTTGCTAACTTCACACCATATGTAGTTTCTGGTTTGTTGTTTGTTCTACTTGCTATTCCAACTGTTAGAGCAGCTGATTACGTCACCAACCGATTAGCGAAGCGTGAGCAGGCTGGAGGTGTTCTATGAGTAAGTTAGAAAACCCAGCTGAGCTTGGTCCAATGATTTTGAATGTCAAGAAGGTTCGTAAGAACTTTGAAGACAAAGAAGTACTAAAAGGTATTGACCTTGAAGTTTATAGAGGTCAGATTGTTGCTCTAATTGGTTCTTCTGGTTCTGGTAAGTCAACTCTCTTGAGATCAGTAAACCTACTAGAAGAAATCAGTGATGGTCAGATTCTTCTAAATGACGTTGACATCTCTGATCCTCGAGTTAACCAAGACGAGGTGAGAAGACAGATTGGTTTGGTGTTCCAGGCCTTTAACCTCTTTGCTCACCTATCTATTCTTGAAAACATCACACTTGCTCTTAGACATGTTCAAGGCATGCCTGCAGCAGAGGCTAAGACAAGAGCACTTGGTCTACTAGAACGTATTGGTCTGGCTGAAAAGGCTAATGACTATCCAGACAAACTGTCTGGCGGTCAGCAACAAAGAACAGCCATTATTAGAGCTGTTGCTCTAAACCCAACATTGCTTCTTCTTGATGAGGTAACAAGTGCTCTGGACCCTGAACTTGTTGGGGAAGTACTTGAGCTAATTAGAGATCTAAAGGCTTCAGGCACTTCAATTCTTATGGCTACCCACGAGCTCTCTTTTGCTAGGGATGTGGCGGACTGGGTTGTCTTCCTGGATGGTGGAGTAATCATTGAAGAAGGCCCTGCCAAGGACTTCTTTGAGAACCCTCAAATGCCTAGAACAAAGGAGTTTCTCCAGAGACTTCGCTCAAGAGCAGGCGAGAAGTAGTCGCTTAGGTAGGCTTAAGAAAGCCAGCAACGACGTTGGCTTATAGAGACTATTTAGGTTGTGAAACAAATGCGTATTTTGCTTGTAGGAGCTGGTGGCGTTGGAGACGCTATTGCCAAGATTGCAGCAACAAGAAACTTCTTTGAAGAAATGGTCGTTAGCGACTACGACCAATCAAGAGCAGATAGAACTATCGCTTGGATTCAAAACAAGTACGGCGATGAAGTTGCCTCAAAATTTAGTTCAGTAAAGATTGATGCATCAAACGCAGCATCAATGGCAGCACTAATCACAGAACTTAACATCACTCACGTGATAAACGCTGTTGAGCCTAAGTTTGTGCAGACAATTTTCTCTGCTTGCTACACAGCAGGCGTTCACTATCTAGATATGGCTCTAAGCCTTAGCGAGAAGAACGAAGACGATCCATTCCACAAGACTGGAATCAAACTAGGTGATTCACAGTACGATCTTCACGAGCAGTGGGAGAGAGCTGGCAAGCTTGCTCTAGTTGGTATTGGTGTTGAGCCAGGGCTCAGCAACATCTTTGCTAGATACGCCGCAGATCATCTATTCAGTGAGATTGATGAAGTGTCAGTCAAAGATGGTGGAAACCTAAGTGTTACTGATGATGAAGGAAATGAAATCTTTGCTCCTTCATTCTCAATCTGGACAACCATTGAAGAGTGTCTAAACCCACCAACACTTTATGAAAAGAAAAAGGGTTGGTTCACAACAGAGCCTTTCAGCGAGCCAGAGATCTTTGAGTTCCCTGAAGGCATTGGCGCTGTTGAGTGTGTGAACGTTGAGCACGAAGAAATAACCATGATCCCTAGAACCATGGATGTTGGCCGAGTTACCTTCAAGTTCGGACTAGGTTCAGACTTCATTGGAGTTCTAAAGACCCTACACATGTTAGGCCTTGATTCAACTGCCCCTGTTCGCGTTCGTTCAGCTCAGGGTCCAGTTGAAGTTGCTCCTAGAGACGTAGTTGTTTCAGTGCTTCCAGATCCAGCAACCATTGGTCCTCGTATGACAGGTAAGACCTGTGCGGGTGTCTTGGTTACAGGTAAGGGTAAAGATGGAATGCCTAGAGCAACCTATCTATATCACGTAGCTGATAACGCTGTGACGATGGCTGCTATTGAAGCTCAGGCTGTTGTGGCTCAGACTGCTTTCAACCCACTAATTGCTCTAGAACTTCTAGCAACTGGTGTTTGGGAAGGCGTTGGAGTTATGGGTCCTGAAGAGTTTGATGCCAAGCCATTCCTAGATCTGATGAACTCATCTACTGGTTATCAGGAGAAGTGGGTTTCACAGGAACGTCTACCAGCAAGCCCACTAAGACACCCATAGGTCAGATGTCGATGTCAAAGCCAAGAGATAATCACTACGATGTCGTCATCGTGGGCTCTGGCTTTGGCGGCTCTATCTCTGCTCTTCGACTAACCGAGAAGGGCTACAAGGTTCTGGTCATCGAAGCTGGTGCTCGTTTCAAGGACACCGACTTTGCTAAGACATCTTTTAACCTAAAGAAGTTCCTCTTCTTCCCAAGACTTGGTCTCAAAGGCATCCAGAGAATTGACCTACTTAGAAATGTAATGGTCATGTCTGGAGCTGGTGTTGGCGGAGGTTCTCTGGTTTATGCCAATACTTTATATCGCCCACCTACATCTTTTTTCAAGACTGGTTCTTGGGCGAAGATGTGTGACTGGGAGAAAGAACTAGCTCCTTACTATTCACAAGCAGAACGAATGCTTGGAGTGGAAGTAAACACCTATATGTCTCCAGCAGATATTGAACTAAAGAAGGCTGCCGATCAGATGGGTTATGGGGATTCATTCCAGATGGCTCCGCTAGGTATTCACTTTGGTGAGCCAGGTCAAGAAGTCGCAGATCCATACTTCGGTGGAGTAGGACCTAACCGGACAGGTTGCATTAACTGTGGTGAGTGCATGACTGGATGCAGGCACAATGCAAAGAACACTCTGCCGAAGAATTATCTTGGAATTGCAGAAGGTATTGGCGCAACTGTTATTCACGAGACAACTGTCACTGATTTTGAAGAAGTGAATGGCGAATGGCTTATCTCAACGCGTAAGAGTGGCGCGTGGTTTGGGGGCCGTCAGAAATTTACCGCGAAAGAGGTAATCGTTGCCGGTGGTACCTATAACACTCAAAAACTCCTGCATCGAATGCGAGACAAAGATAAGCTGCCAAAACTCTCACAGCAATTAGGGCATCTTTCTCGAACAAATAGCGAGGCACTTACAGGCGCACTTATGCCCGACACTTCAATCAATTATTCCGAAGGAGCTGCAATAACTTCGTCCTTTTATCCAGATGAAAATACCCACGTAGAGCCTGTGCGATATGGCAAAGGCAGCAATGCAATGGGTCTTCTACAGACTATTGCAACTGACGGAACGAATTTGGCTGGACGACATAAACAGTGGTGGGCAACAGTTCTGCGAAATCCACGGACTCTTCTTCGCATTCTCAATGTCCGTAAATGGAGCGAGCGCACAGTCATCGCACTCGTCATGCAGAACGTCGAGTCATCAATCTCGGTCCGTGGGAAGCGTTCAATCTTCGGTTGGCGCTTAACCTCTAAAAATAATAGTGAGAACCCAAATGCAACCTACATCCCTGCAGCAAATGAAGTGGTGCGACGTATTGCTAAAAATCGCGGCGGA
>CALFOB010000160.1 GCA_937919125.1 uncultured Micrococcales bacterium
CTTTAAGCACCTCGCCTAGCAGCGAGTAGAGGCCATAAAAGAACAGCTGCGGCAAACACCAGTAGGCAAAGGCGGTGGCCAGCGCCAACTGTTGGCTCGACCATCCCTGGGTATAAACGGCAACGAGGGCCGGTGCCGCAATTGTGGCCAGCAGGGTGATGCCAAAGAAAACCGTGATGATAAAGGTGAGCAGGCGGTTGATATAGCCCGTGCCGCCGTCTTTTTGGGTGCGAGCGCGCACTAACTGTGGCACCAAAACGGCGTTCAGCGTGCCGCCGGCAATGATTGCGTAAACGTTATTTGGTAATTGGTTAGCAACTCCGAAAGCATCGGCAGCGTTAGTTGTAACACCGATAGTCGCTGCCAAAAGAATTGCGCGAAGGATTCCCAAGAATCTAGACATGACAGTTCCACTAGCCATGATTAACGAGGAGCGAAGAATACTCATTCGGAAACCTCAGACTTATTTCTTCTAGTCATTCTCAAAACACCAAGACCTAAGAGAATTGCAATGATTGATCCGAAGATAACGATGATCATGACTTCAATATCTGGATTGACAGTTAGCTTCATAGAAACTGTCTGACCAATTCTTATGTCAGTGAATGTTGTCAACCAAACCTTTAGCTTGTATTCGCCACCAGAGAGAACACTGATTGGAATCAGCGCATCTTTTCTGGAGTTAGCAGGAATGGTTAGCGATACATATTTGACTGCGTTGACTGCAGGGTCAGGTGAAGAAGTGTGAACACGAATTCTCACCTGACGGTCATAGTTGTTTTGAACTGATACAGGAATCTTGGACTCACGTGAAACGATGTTGATATCAGAGCCTGAGACAACAAAAACTTGAGCTGGTGGCAAAGCAGCTTCAACTGGAGTAGCTATTGCTAATACAACCAGTAGTGCTGATGCTAAAACTTTGCCGAGATGTTTCATTGCTTAGAAACCCACTCTTGAACAATTAGAGCAAGACGTCTTTCATTCTCATGAGTTAGCTCTGCGTTTAGAAGGTCAATGTTGATCCAACGGATGTCTACTGCTTCTCTATCTGGATCATTCTCAATGGTTAGTTCTCCGCCAGTCTGCTTCATCAAGAAGTGGTGGACAGTTTTAGCAATGATAGAAGTCGGGGTTGTGAACTCGTAGTGAATTGAACCCAGAGATTCGATGATTTCGGCTTTTAGACCAGTCTCTTCTTCCACTTCTCGAAGAGCTGCTTGTTCAATTGTTTCGGTCCCCTCTAGGTGACCTTTAGGCACACACCAGTCAATACGACCTCCACGGTTTCTTCTGCCGATGACGGCAATCCGGGGAGACCCATCAGCAGCTAGAACAAATCCCCCGGCTGAAGTCTCCTCGACACGAGGTTTCTGTCGAGAGTTCATTGCTTTAGCCTAACGCGGAGCCATTTGTTGGGCATACTTAAAACCATGCGAACTGTGGCCGAAGCGCTAGCAAATTTACAGCGGACTTCTGAGACTCCGCTACTTAGCAAACTCGGCACACTCTTCGGCGATGCTGGCTTTGAGCTAGCCCTAGTCGGTGGACCAGTAAGAGACGCCTTCTTAGGCAGAGTCACCAATGACCTTGACTTCACAACCTCAGCCAACCCAGATCAGATCCTTCAAGTCCTCAAAGGTCATGTTGATGCTCAATGGGATGTTGGTCGTGAGTTTGGCACCATAGGTGCTCGCATCGGTGATGACACAGTCGAAATCACTACTTATAGAGCAGACTCCTACGACCCAGATTCTAGAAAGCCAGTGGTTGCCTTTGGTAACAACCTAGAAGATGACCTATTTAGAAGAGACTTCACTGTTAACTCAATGGCGCTTAGATTGCCTGAAGGTGTATTTGTTGACCCATTCAATGGGCTATCTGACCTTATCGACGGAGTCATTAGAACCCCTGGCAAACCAGAAGATAGCTTCTCAGATGATCCGCTAAGAATCATGAGAGCAGCCAGATTCGCTTCTCAACTTGGCTTCATGGTTCATGAGGACACCTTCAAGGCCATGAAAGACATGGCCGATCGCATTGAGATTGTTTCTGCTGAGCGAATTCAGGTTGAGATTTCAAAACTGATTCTTGGAGCTAATCCTCGAGAGGGCTTGGAAGTATTGGTTGATTCAGGCATAGCCGATCTAGTCTTCCCCGAACTTCCTTCACTGAAACTAGAGATAGATGAGCATCATCACCATAAAGATGTCTATGAACACACTCTCACTGTCTTAGAGCAAGCCATCAGCTATGAGGCTGAATACAACCTTGAGAAGGACCTAATTCTGAGACTTGCTGCTCTTATGCACGACATTGGCAAGCCTCTAACTAGAAAGCTTGAAACTGGTGGCGGAGTCACTTTCCATCACCACGATGTGGTTGGAGCAAAGCTTGCAACCAAGAGACTTAGGGCTTTGAGATATGACAATGACACCATAAAGGCAGTTTCAAGACTTATTGAATTGCACCTAAGGTTCTTTGGTTATAGCGATCAGGCCTGGAGTGATTCAGCCATCAGAAGGTATGCAAGAGACGCTGACGATCAACTAACTAGGTTGCATGTTCTAACTAGAGCCGATGTGACTACCCGTAATCAGAGAAAAGCAGACCGCCTGTCTCATGCCTATGACGATTTAGAGCAGAGAATCGCTGCCCTGTCTGAGCAAGAGCAACTCAATGCCATTAGGCCGGATCTATCGGGTGAGCAAATCATGGAGATCCTAGATTTGAAGCCAGGACCGGAAGTTGGAGCAGCTTATAAATACATGCTCGAACTTCGCTTGGATGATGGGCCACTTGAATATGAAGAAGCAAAGATTCGCTTGCTTACGTGGTGGCAATCAAGGTAGAGTAGTGAAGTTGCCCTGAAGAGACCCTGTGCTCTTCTGTTGGGCAGCAATTGCATTTACCCTCCTGTCACGGAAACGCCGTGGCCGTTCTAGTCCAGAGGAGGTGGGTTAGTCATGCATAAATACGAAGTCATGGTCATTCTAGACTCAGACATCGAAGAGCGTACCGTCGGTACCAGCCTTGATAAATTCCTCAACGTAATTCGCAACGGTGGAGGCACCGTTGACAGCGTTGATATTTGGGGCCGTCGTCGTTTCGCATACGAAATCAACAAGAAAACTGAAGGTATCTACGCGGTCTTGTACTTGACCTGCCACCCTGCCGAAGTTCTTGAGTTGGACCGTCAACTATCACTGTCAGAAGCAGTTGTTCGCACCAAGGTTTTGCGTGCTGAAGATGCTGTATTCAGAATCAATCCAGTAGTAGTCCCAGAGGTAAAAGCTAGCGAAGATAAGCCAGCTCGTGCCAAGAAGGCTGTTGCTGCGAAGTCAGCTGAGTAATCCTCATGGCTGGTGAACTTACTATCACTGTTGTTGGCAACCTAGCCAATGATCCAGAGATTCGTCATGTAGCAGGCGGAATCGCTGTTGTAAACCTAAACGTGGCTTCAACTCCTCGTACTTACAACAGAGAAACCAACACCTGGGTAGATGGCGACACCGTATGGGTGAAGTGCACCGCATGGCGTGAATTGGCTGAAAACATTGGCCAGTCTCTAACCAAGGGAACTCGCTTGATCGTTACAGGTCGACTAAAGCCAGCTACTGCTTACCAAGCAGCTAGCGGTGAAGCTCGTGCCTCAATCGAACTTGACATCGACGAAGTCGGTCCATCACTGAAGTATGCAACAGCATCTGTAACCAGACGCTCACGTGATGGTCAGGCTCCAATTGACGCAAATCCATGGAACAACGCACCACAGGTTAGCGCAGCAGCTCCAGGAGCTGCAGGCTCAGCCGCTGATGCGTGGTCTAACCCAGGTGTTAGCGATGGCGGCTTTGCCGCTGGCGACAGCACCCCTTTCTAAGAATTCATAGGAGAACATAATGGCAGCAAAGATCAACAGCGACAGAGTCAAAAAGGGCTCTCGCAATGCAAAGAACCTGAAGCTTGCACCACCGAAGCCAATCAAGGTTGGAGTTATTGACTACAAGGACATCGCAACCCTGCGTAAGTTCGTGTCAGACCGAGGCAAGATTCGTTCTCGCCGCATCACCGGTGTTTCAGTTCAGGAACAGCGTCTAATCGCTAAAGCCGTAAAGAACGCACGTGAGGTAGCACTTATGCCTTACGCAGGCGCAGGCCGCTAGGAGGAATCGAAATGTCTAAAATTATTTTGACTAATGAAGTATCAGGTCTAGGCTCTGCCGGAGACGTAGTAGAGGTTAAGAACGGTTACGCTCGCAACTACCTACTACCTCGTGGCTTTGCAGTTATGTGGAGCAAGGGTGGCGAGAAGCAGGTTGCACAGATCAAAGCTGGTCGCGATGCACGTGCTCTAGCAACTGTTGAAGAAGCTCAGGCTTTCAAGGACTCACTCCAGGCAGCAACTATCAGATTGGCTGTAAAGGCCGGTGTTGGTGGTCGTTTGTTCGGTGCTGTAAAGACCAGTGACGTTGCAGCAGCAGTTGCAGCAGCTGGTTTGGGCGAGATTGACAAGCGTAAGGTTGCTTTCTTCGCACCGATCAAGACAACTGGAACCTTTGAGGCAACTGTAAAGCTGCACTCAGACATGGTTGCAACCCTAAAGCTTGAGGTTGTAGCAAAGAAGTAAGGCTTTTCAACTAAAGGCAGGCTTTCGAGCCTGCCTTTAGTATTTAAGCGGAAATAGTGAAAACTGTGGATAACTTGTGGATAAGTACCCGGTTTTTGATGTAAACGTTAACGGGCGGTTAACCTTCATGCACAGGTTTAGACTTTGAAATAGAGTTTGTAAGAGCAATAAATTCCCTCTAAAACATTGGGATACAGAGAGTTTTCCACAGAAATGCGCTATAGTTTTCCACAAGTTATACACAGTTTTGGGGTCCATTTAGCCCACTTATCCACAGGCTTAGCCACATACTGACTTGGTTTTGGCATGTCAGAGCACGATGCTATGAATAAGTTTCTATAGTTTTAGTACCAACCGAGAGAGATTTACATGTCTATTGCACCAGTCGGAAAGAGTTTTCGCAGCGATGATCGCTTACTACCTCACGACCTAAACGCTGAACAAAGCGCTTTGGGCGGCATGCTGCTTTCTCTTGATGTGGTTCACAACATCCTGGCTGATGGAAAGATCTTCCCTAGAGACTTCTACGCACCAAAGCATGAAGTCATCTTCACTGCAATCACTAACCTTGCCAACCACGGTGAACCAACAGACGTTATTACTGTCAATGCTGAGCTAACAAAAATGGGCAAGCTTGCCATGGTTGGTGGAGCGGAATACCTTCACGAACTAACTGCAATTGTTCCAACTGCAGCAAGTGCTAACTTCTACGCAAAGATCGTGCGAGAAAAAGCAATTCTTCGTCGACTCATTGAAGCTGGAACAAGAATTGCTCAACGTGGTTACGACGCTGAAGGTGAAATTGAAGATCTAGTAAACAAAGCTCAAAGTGAGATCTATACAGTTGCGGATGAATCAACAGGAGCTGACTGGACTCGATTAAGTACCGCACTTGAAGGTGCTGCGAATGAAATTGAATTCATTCAAAAGAACAAGGGTCTCTCTGGAGTACCAACAGGATTTACTCAACTGGATAAAGAAACAAATGGACTCCACCCAGGTCAGCTTGTAATCATTGCGGCTCGTCCAGGTTTGGGTAAGTCAACACTTGCTCTAGACATTGCACGTGAAGCTGCAATCAACAATAAACTTGCAACAGCTGTTTTCTCTCTTGAAATGAGCACAACAGAAATCGCAATGCGATTGATGTCTGCTGAAACAGGAATTCTTTTACAGAGCATGCGTAAAGGTGCAATCAATGACACTGAGTGGGCCATCATGGCTGAACGCAGAAGCAACATCGGTGCAGCACCGCTAGTCATTGATGACAGCCCTAATCTAAACATTGTTGAGATTCGAGCTAAGTGTCGACGCATGATGACCGAGTTCGATTTGAAACTTGTTGTCATTGACTATCTACAACTTATGAGCTCAGGTAAGAAAGTTGAGAACCGTCAACAAGAAGTTTCTGAATTCTCAAGATCTCTAAAACTTCTCGCTAAGGAACTCAAAGTTCCAGTTATTGCTCTTTCACAGCTGAACAGAAAGTCAGAAGACGGAACGAACAAGAGACCTGAACTTTCACAACTTCGTGAATCAGGATCGCTTGAGCAAGATGCTGACGTTGTTCTCTTAATTCACCGCGATCTATCAGGTGGAGAATCTGCAAGACCAGGTGAAGCAGAACTTATTATTGCGAAGCAGAGAAATGGACCAACAGGAACTTCAACTGTCTTGTTCCAAGGCCAGTACTCACGATTCGTAAACCCGAAGGAATAGTAATGCGATTAATTAATAGCCTTAGAGCTGCTGTGTTTACTATAGGTGCAGTCTTTTTAATTTTCTCTCAAGATCATTCAGTATCTGTTGGCATGAGAGTCCTACAGTTTGTAACTTCAGCTTTAGCATTTAGCGGACTGCTAATTTTCGCAACTGCAAGAACAAAAACTTCCGCTAAGACTTATCCTCTCCCGTCAGCAATTGCATTCATCATCGCATTGATGACTTATGTCTTTGGTGGTAAGTACGAGGGGGAAGTAACGGATGAACTATTCGCTTTCCGATCAATCGTGTTCTTGTTTGTGATGGCGATGGCTGTTTACGAATTGGTTCTATCAAGGAAGGCACATCCTGATGATGTGCTGGAACTTAGAATCTCAGCAGGTCTTGGTTTTGTTACTGGGTTAGTCTTTTCACTAGCACCACTTGATGAACTAAATGCAGTTGGATTCTTGAGCGCTTACCTAGCTTTGTCAGCGGTTCAGAGAGCGGTCTGGGCTGCCTCACCATCTAATCGAAAGAAGAAGTAGTTATGGCTAAGAAGACCTCCGGCAACATCAAGTCAATGCTTCTATTTTCATTAATTGCTACTGCATTCGTAACAGCTATCTCATGGGCATCATTCGACGATGGCGTAAGAGTGGCAATTGCAGGTGGGCTCACATTCGTGATTTGCATGGCCGGATTGGCAGTTCTGAACTGGGTTTCTAAGGAAGATGAAACAGAGCCAGGAAAGCCTCGCCTCAAATAAGTTCTTAGGCTTCAGAGCCCTTAGCAATAATCAAAACTAATTCAGATGCAATGCCTGTGTAGGTGCTTGGCTTGAGCATCAACAATCTGTCCTTGGCTTCTTGTCCAATGTTTAAATCTTGAACAAAGTGAACTAAATCTTCACTACCGATTCTTCTGCCACGGGTTAGTTCTTTGAGTAACTGATATGGATCAGTGATGTCACTTCTGCCCGCTGCAACTTCAGCACGAATAACAGTTTGAATTGCTTCTGCTAGAACCTCCCAGTTGTCTGCAAGATCTGCGTCAAGGGCAACGCTTGAAAGTTCAACTTCACCCAAACCTCTGATGGTGTTATCAATTGCAAGAAGTGAATGACCTAAACCCAAACCAATGTTTCTTTGAGCACTTGAGTCAGTCAGATCTCTTTGCATTCTTGATGTGACTAGAGTGCTTGAAAGTGAATCAAGAATCGCGTTTGAAAGCTCAAGGTTTGCTTCAGCATTTTCAAAACGGATTGGGTTAACTTTGTGAGGCATTGTTGATGAACCTGTAGCTCCAGCTACTGGAGTCTGCTTGAAGTAGTTCATCGAAATGTATGTCCACATGTCTGTGCACAGGTTGTGCAAGATTCTGTTGAACAAAGTTACTGCAGAGTAGAGCTCTGCTTGCCAGTCGTGAGATTCAATCTGAGTTGTCAAAGGATTGAACTTCAAACCAAGAGATTCAACAAAAGTTTTTGATTCGTTGAACCAGTCAACATCAGGAGCTGCAACCACATGAGCAGACCAAGTTCCAGTAGCTCCAGAGAATTTACCTAAGAACTCAGCTTTCTCTATTCGAGCAATTTGTCTTTCAAGTCTGTGAACAAACACTGCAAGTTCTTTACCCATAGTTGTTGGGGTAGCCGGTTGGCCATGTGTTCTTGCAAGCATCGCAGCGTCTTGGTACTTGGTTGCTAGTGCAGAAAGAGTTGCAATAAGGTTCTTTGATTTAGGAAGCCAAACATCTGTCAAAGCGTCGCGGATAGTGATTGCGTATGAAAGGTTGTTCACGTCTTCGCTTGTGCAAGCAAAGTGTGTAAGTTCTAGTAGATCTGGTCTACCAAATTTAGTTAGACGATCACGTACAAAGTATTCAACTGCTTTAACATCGTGACGAGTTTTAGCTTCGGTTTGTGCAAGTTCAACAACATCATCGTCACTGAAGTCTTTGACTAAGTTTCTAAGTTGGTCTTGTAGCACAGCATCGATAGGCGCGTTAGTGCCAAGCAGGTTTCTGTTGGCAAGGAAGATGAGCCATTCAACCTCAACCAAGATGCGAGCTCTATTAAGTCCGGCTTCACTTAGGTGTTGACCGAGAGCCGCAACTACAGGTTGATATCGACCATCAAGTGGGCTGAGGGGTTGATTAGAAAGATTACTCACATATCTATATTGCCCTGCTTTATGCACAGAATTCCCAATTAGCTCAAGTCTGTGTCAGTAAATATCAGAGATTTTGTTCATGAACATTTTCAATAATCACTTGGCGGTCACAATCGCTCTTTTGCAACATGCCCAACCAAGCCAGAGCCTTTGGCGTGGACCAGCAGCTGATACCTGTCGGCTGGAAATGCAGAAATTACAACATCAAATGACTTCACTGATGTGGCAAATGCAACTCTTGGGTTTGATCCCATGAGGCCTGATATCTGCACCCAGCCGATCGCACCGGTAATAGTTGTTGCAACCCATGAGGAACTTGTTAGAAGTGCGAGGGATATGTGGGTGGTAGCCGTGAGCTTGCTAACTGAGTTGACCCCCACCAAGTTCACGACTGCACCTTGGGCCGCAGCCAGGTTCTCCATTGAGTTACCTTTCCTTCTGGCAAAGCTTTGGCACATCCAACAGGGGCTAATCACCTCCGCCCATTCTTATATGCAGACGGAGACAATGCTCCAGACGGTCTTAGAGACCATTGATGTGCCCAAACTCCTAAAGGAATTGGGCTCTTGGGCCCTAGAACTAGCCCCTGTCTTGAATCTGCCATTCGGCTTTAGCCAGCATGTTCCACCAGTGACGGTCATGCCACCGACAGATGTGGACATCATTGGACATAGATTTGCTGAAACTACCTGGTCTGGGCAGCCCTTGGTTCGGGAAGAGATCTATCAGATGAAGGACGGATCAACATCTCATTGGTTCTATCTACCAAAGGAGCAGGACTGGGCGGTCATCAATGGAGAAGAGCCACTCACAGATAGGGACTGTCGTTTGGCTGACTTTGTTCAAGACAGAGCTGGTACTAGTGCTCAGGTTCACTTCGTAGGAATGAGGGAGGGTTCGCTAGTGACTCCAAGTACTCAGGTGCTCAACGACCACGTAGGCCTAGCCGACGGGGAAGTTCAAGTCTTTTCTATGAAGGACTTAGAGAATACGCAAAGCCTTGAAGATGCCTCGCCCAATGAATGAGAAGATGCTGATCACAATGGATGCCAGGATTGCCCAGCCCATGGACTCAATTGCTAGACCCTCGGAGGTGAATCCATCAATTGTGAAGGTATCTGGGCTCAACTGTTGGCTGATCCATGCGACCAATAGAAGCAGAGCACCATTTATTACGAAGGAGATGAGTCCAAAGGTCAAAATGTAGAGAGGGAACGCAAGAACCTTGATAACTGGGGCAATTATGGAGTTAATTAGGCCGAAAATGGCACCAATTACTAGCAAAGTGGCGATAAGTTGCCACAATTCATTGCCACCGTATGGCTTAAGTCCGATTCCAGGAATGATTGCTGAAACCAACCAAATACCCAGTCCATTGATGATGGTGCTCACAAGAAAACGTTTCATGTGATTTATTGTGCCACCCCTCAAGTAAATTGGTATGTGTGAACGCCAATTCTTCAGAAATCCCTATGGTTCAACTTCTAACAGTTGATGGTGATTTTGTCGAGCCAAAAGAGCATGCAGTTTATGGCGAATTAGTTAGACAGCTTAGAGAAGCTGACTTCCTAAAGTTCTACAGAGACATGGCACGTATCCGTCGATTCGACGAAGAAGCAACCGCTTTGCAAAGACAAGGCCAGATGGGGCTCTGGGTTTCAGCCATCGGTCAAGAAGCAGCTCAAATTGGTTCTGGCTATGGCGTTGGTCCGAACGATCACATCTTCCCTTCTTATAGAGAACACGGTGTCGCGATTACTCACGGTGTTGACTTGATGTCCATCATCAAAACTTTCCGTGGAGTGAACCACGGTGGTTGGAACCCTAAAGAAAACAGATTCCACCTATACGCAATCGTTTTGGGCACACAGGCTTTGCACGCAACTGGATATGCAATGGGCATTAACTTCGAAGGTCTTGTTGGAACAGGGGATCCAGAAAAAGACTTAGCTGTAATTACATACTTCGGTGATGGTGCTACTGCTGAAGGAGACATCAGCGAATCGTTCCTATTTGCAGCAACTAACAACACCCCTCAGGTTTTCTTTTGTCAAAACAATCAGTGGGCAATTTCTTCTCCAGTTGGAACACAAACAAAAGTTCCTCTATACAAACGCGGTGAAGGTTTTGGTGTTCCTGGTATTCGAGTCGATGGTAACGACGTCCTGGCTTGTTACGCAGTAACAAAAAAGCACATGGATGAAGCACGATCAGGACATGGTCCTTCACTGATCGAGGCACTTACTTACAGAATTGGTTCTCACACAACTAGCGATGATCCATCTAAGTATCGTGACCCTGCTGAAGTAGCTGAATGGGCTGCGAAAGACCCAATCATCAGATTCGAAAGATTCCTTCGCAAGCAGGGAATCGGACAAGACTTCTTTGATGAAGTAAAAATTGCTGGTGATGAACTTGCTGCAGATCTTCGTGAGAAGACTTTTGCAATGGCCGAGCCTCCGATGGAACTAATGTTTGATCACGTTTACTCAGAACCACATCCACTCATTGAAGAACAAAGAGCTTGGCTTCAGGGTTACGAAGAATCTTTGGGTGGACACAGCCCTATCAACAATGGTGAAGAGACACCTAGATACGGGGGTACTCACTAATGAGTAATTTCGTAGAGCTTTCAATTGCAAAAGCAATCAACGCAGGTATTCGCAAATCAATGCAAGACAACTCAAAGGTTCTTGTATTTGGTGAAGACGTTGCAAAGCTTGGTGGTGTGTTTAGAGTCACCGAAGGACTGTTAGATGAATTCGGAGAGAAGAGAGTTTTTAATTCTCCAATCGCTGAGTCAGGAATTATTGGCACTGCAATTGGTCTAGCAATGTGCGGTTTCCGTCCAGTTGCAGAAATTCAATTTGATGGTTTTATTTATCCTGCGTTCAACCAGATCGTAAGTCAGCTAGCAAAACTCACAAACCGAAGCGAAGGCTTCTTTGACATGCCAGTTGTTATTCGTGTTCCTTACGGTGGTGGCATTGGAGCCGTTGAACATCACAGCGAATCTCCTGAAGCATATTTTGCTCACACCGCAGGACTTAGAGTGATCAGCCCATCCAATGCAAACGATGCTTACTGGATGATCCAGCAAGCAATCGAATCTCGTGACCCAGTTCTATTCTTTGAACCAAAGAGACGCTATTGGCAGAAGGGTCAAGTCAATCTTGACCAGGCACCGATGTCTATGCACACGGCCGCTACTATTCGCCAAGGTTCTGATGTAACCATTGCCACCTACGGCCCAATGGTTGTTACTGCCCTGCAGGCAGCTGAGAACGCAGCAGCAGAGGGCATCAACATTGAAGTGATTGACATTAGATCAATGTCACCAATTGACTTTGGGCACATTGTTGAATCTGTGAAGAGAACCGGAAGACTGATTGTTACTCACGAGGCATCAACTTTCGTGAGTATCTCTTCTGAGATTGCAGCGAAGATCGCTGAGCTCTGCTTCTATCACCTCGAGGCACCAGTGCTTCGTGTTGGTGGATTCGATGTTCCATATCCAGCAGCGAAGCTTGAAGAACTATTTTTACCGGATGCCGACCGCTTGATGGAAGCTGTCGATCGAGTGTTGGCTTACTAGGGCGGAATAGATGTCACAGATTGCATATTTTGATTTGCCCGATGTTGGCGAAGGTCTAACCGAAGCGGAAATTGTTTCTTGGAAAGTAAAAGTTGGCGACACTGTTTCTGTTAACCAGATCATTGTTGAAATTGAAACTGCAAAGTCTTTAGTTGAGCTACCTTGTCCTTTTGCAGGCGTTGTTACACAACTTCTTGCTAACGAAGGTGACACAGTCAATGTTGGTTCACCAATTATTGGTGTTGAGGTAAGTGTTGCTACCGCTGCAGTTTCCGCAGGACATGCACCAACTTCATTACACAGTGCCGTTGCACAAAACGCAGTGAACACCGAAGCAATCGAAACTGTCACAGAAGTTTCCTCTTCAGGTGCTGAAGAAAAACCAGAACCTAATCTTGTTGGCTATGGAGTATCTGCTGCAGCACCGAGCAGAAGAAGACGAAGTGCTACTCCTGTTGCAGTAGCTGCATCACTTGCCAATGCAACTGCACCTGGAACAGATCTGATTCCAATTGTTCCAACTGGTGATGTTGTTTTAGCTAAGCCACCAATTCGCAAACTTGCTAAAGACATGAATGTTGATATTGCAAAGATTCGAGCAACTGGTGTTTCTGGTGAAGTAACTCGAGAAGACGTTCTTGCTGCAGCACAAGTAGCGAGTGTATTCAAGAACCAAACAACTCCAGAACCTAAGACTGAACGTGAAGAACGCATTCCAGTTAAGGGAGTGAGAAAAGCAA
>CALFOB010000161.1 GCA_937919125.1 uncultured Micrococcales bacterium
CCGGCGATAGTTCAGAAGACATAAATCCCTCATAGCCCTGTTAGCGGATGTTTTATTCAGGTCAAGTTAGGCTATTGAAATGACCAAGACCAAGCCTACTCTTTTGCTAATCGATGGTCACTCTCTGGCCTTTAGAGCTTTCTACGCCTTAAACCCAGATCAGTTCAAGACGCCAGATGGTCAGCATACGAACGCTGTTCACGGCTTTATCTCAATGATGTTGAACATCCTTCAGAATGAAAAGCCAACACACTTAGCTGTTGCCTTCGATCTTTCAAGACATTCTTTTAGAACTGATGAATACCCTGAATACAAGGGCACACGAGGTGAATCTCCTCCTGAGTTCAATGGACAGACTGAACTTCTCAGAGACGCTTTAGCAGCGATGAACATCACTACTCTAAGTCGTGAAAACTATGAGGCCGATGACGTTATCGCAAGCCTTGCCGACCAGGGTGCAGCTGCTGGATACCGAGTGCTGATTGTTTCAGGAGATAGAGATACGTTCCAACTCATTCAGGACGACGTGACCATTTTGTATCCAGTCAAAGGTGTTATGAACCTAGCTCGTATGACTGATGAAGCGGTTCTTGAGAAGTATGGAATTCACGCGAAGCAATATCCGGATCTTGCTGCACTTGTTGGTGAAACATCAGATAACTTGCCAGGAATTCCAGGTGTTGGTCCTAAAACTGCAGCGAAGTGGTTGCAGCAGTATGGAAATCTAGCGGGTGTGCTAGCAGCCGAAAACGACATCGCTGGAAAAGTGGGAGAGTCTCTGCGAGAGCATAGAGATCTAGCGGTTAGAAACAGAAGACTTAACCATCTAGTTCGAGACTTAGATTGTGGATATGGTTTTGATGCTTTCAAGCTGGGACCAGTTGATGAAAGAGCGGTAAGAGATTCTTTCGCGAAGATGCACTTTAGATCTTTATTGGAACGCGTTTTGCGCGCACTGGGAGTTGCAGAAGGAACATCAAGCGCTCCTGCATCTTCTGAAGTTACTTCTCAAGAACTAATTGAAGAAGTGGTGACGAAGATTGATTTAGTTCTTCCTAAAGAACCTAAGAACAAAGCAGACGCTCTAGCAAAGATTTATGCATCTCCTAAACCAAGTTCTGTTTTCTTCGACTTCGGCAATGTGAGCATTCTTGGAGCTGGAATTGCTAATGAGAGCATCCGCACCTCGCTATCAGCAAAGGAGTTTGACAAAGATTTCTTCGGATGGCTATCATCTACTCAGCCGAAGATTGTTTTTGACGCCAAGGCCGCAGAGAGATCTCTTCTAGGCACTGGGAAGAAGATTGCCGGCGTAACGGATGATCCGATGTTGATGGCATACATCGATAATCCACTTCGAAAAGGATTCTCCGCTGAAGATCTCGTTGCCGAATACTTGGGCGTTCAGTTAGATTCTGAAGGCCAAGAGGATGTAGTTCAACCGGATAGAGATTTATCAGCAATTGCTTGGTACGTCTTCCAACTCAATCAGTCGCTCACATCAGTGCTAGCTAGGTCAAAGCAAACGAATGTTTACAAGGAAGTTGAGCTAGCTTCTAGCAATCCACTCGCGAAGATGGAGCACACTGGAATAACCCTCGACACCGATGGCATGACCAAGCTTGTGAAGAAACTTGATAAAGAGATTTCAAAGATTGCTTCGGAATGTTTCGAGATTATCGGTAAGGAAATCAATTTAGCTTCCCCTAAGCAGCTGCAAACAGTATTGTTTGATGATCTGGGTATGGAGGGAACTAGCAAGGTTAGGACAGGTTTCTCAACAAATGCTGAGGCTCTTACAACATTGTTCGAGCAAAATGGTCATCCTTTCCTGGAGAAACTTCTTGCCCACAGAGAAGTTACAAAGATTCGCCAGATTGTTGAAACGATTAGTAAGGCTGTTGGACCAGACAATCGCATCCACACAACCTACGTGCAAACAGGCACCTCCACTGGTCGTCTTTCATCTGAGAATCCAAACCTCCAGAACATTCCTGTTCGAAGCGACAGAGGCAGACTGATTAGAGATGCCTTTATCGTTGGTGAAGACTTCGAGACCCTGCTAACCGCAGACTATTCTCAAATCGAAATGAGAATCTTGGCCCATCTAAGCCAAGATGAGGGCTTGATTGAGGCGTTCAAGTCAGGAGAGGACCTTCACAAGTTCGTGGGTTCCAGAATCTATGGAGTTCCACCTGCTGAAGTTACTGGTGCTATGAGATCCAAAGTTAAGGCGATGTCTTATGGATTGGTCTATGGCTTAAGTGAGTACGGTTTGGCTAAGCAGCTTCGAATCACTAATGCGGACGCTAAACAATTGATGGCAGACTACTTCGACCGATTTGGTGGTGTGAGACGCTATTTGAGCGAAGTGGTTGAAGAAGCCAAAGATCGCGGCTATACCGAGACTATTGCTGGTCGTAGAAGACCCTTCCCAGACCTGAAGAGCAAGATCTTCGCAGTTAAGGAAAATGCTCGAAGAGCAGCTTTAAACGCTCCGATTCAGGGAACTGCAGCAGACATCATGAAAACAGCCATGATAAACGTTGATAGAGCGTTAGTTGCAGCCAAAGTAAAGAGTCGAATCCTGCTTCAGGTTCACGATGAATTAGTTATTGAGGTGGCTAAGGGTGAACTTGAGAAGGTCAAAGAGTTAGTCATCAAGGGCATGAATGAGGCAGCAAAGCTGGCTGTGCCGTTAGAAGTCAGTGTTGGAGTCGGAAGAAGCTGGGACGAGGCTGCCCACTAATGGCTAAACAGAGCTGCATTGTTGGGCCCGAGGTAGGTTTACACGCCCGGCCAGCTGCCGATTTTGTAAGAATAGCCACCTTGAGCAACCATTCTGTGACAGTCACCAACCGGGTCGGCAAAAAGGCTCAAGGTAACAGCATTCTTGGCATTTTGAGTCTCGGTGCCAAGCATGGAGAAGAACTCTCTATTGAGGTCCTAGGTCCCGATGAAGATAAAGTTCTCGAGGCCCTAATCCGCGTTGTATCGGGCGATAAGACCGTATAGACTTTCCAAAGGTCTGAAATTAGACCTAAACAAACCCAGTCCAAGTTCAATTACTGTGAGTTGCTACGCCCGTAGTTTTCAAGTGGTAATTGGCCCGAGTAAAAACAAGATCGAGACAACCTCTCTATGACAAGTAGCACCAACAAAGCTCCTAAGCAGGTAGCAGTAAACGACATCGGTTCAGCAGAAGAACTTCTAGCAGAAATCGAAAAAACCCTAAAATCTTTCAACGACGGCGATCTAATCGCAGGTATCGTTGTCAAGATTGACCGCGACGAGGTTCTACTCGACGTAGGTTACAAGACCGAAGGTGTTATTCCTTCACGTGAACTATCAATCAGACATGATGCAGCCCCAGGCGACATCGTTGCTGTTGGTGATTCAATCGAGGCACTTGTTCTTCAGAAAGAAGACAAAGAAGGCCGACTAATTCTTTCCAAGAAGCGTGCTCAGTACGAGCGTGCGTGGGGCGATGTTGAGAAGATCAAAGAAACTGATGGCGTTGTTACCGGTTTGGTAATTGAAGTTGTCAAGGGTGGTCTAATCGTTGACATCGGTCTTCGTGGATTCCTTCCAGCTTCTCTAATCGAACTTCGTCGCGTTCGCGATCTAACTCCATACCTTGGTCAGAATGTTGACGCAAAGATTTTGGAACTAGACAAGAACCGCAACAACGTTGTTCTTTCACGCAGAGCTCTTCTAGAAGAGTCTCAGTCTGCTAACCGCAGCACATTCCTAGCTGACCTAGCTAAGGGACAGATCCGTACAGGTGTTGTTTCATCTATCGTAAACTTCGGTGCATTCATTGACCTTGGTGGCGTTGACGGTCTAGTTCACGTAAGCGAACTTTCATGGAAGCACATTGAGCACGCTAGCGAAGTTGTTGAGATTGGTCAGGAAGTAACTGTTGAGGTTCTAGAAGTTGACCAGGAGAGAGAGCGTGTTTCACTTTCTCTAAAGGCAACTCAGGAAGACCCATGGCAGGTATTCGCTAGATCACACGCAATCGGTCAGTACGCCCCAGGTAAGGTCACCAAGATCGTTCCATTCGGTGCATTCGTACGCGTTGCAGATGGTATCGAAGGCCTAGTTCACATCAGTGAGCTATCAGCTAAGCACATCGATCTAGCAAGCCAGGTTGTCACAGTTAACCAGAACGTATTCGTCAAGGTTATTGACATTGATCTAGAGCGTCGTCGTATCTCTCTATCTCTAAAGCAGGCCACTGAAGAAGTTAACCCAGAAGGTACTGACTTCAACCCAGCTCTTTACGGATTGGCTACTGACTTTGATGAACAGGGTAACTACAAGTACCCAGAAGGTTTCGACTCAGCTACTAGCGAGTGGAAGCCAGGATTCGAAGATGCTAAGGCTAAGTGGGAGAAGGAATACGCTGAAGCTCACGCACGCTGGGAAGAGCACAAGAAGCAGGTTAAGGCAGCTAACGAGCTTGCAGCAACCCTTCCTGATGCAAAACCTGAAGTACAGGCCAGCACAACCACTTCATCTTCATCTGAAGGTGCAACCGCATCAGAAGGAACTCTTTCTGATGACGAGGCACTATCAGCACTGCGCGACAAGCTAAACAGCGCAGAATAGTTAGAAGTACTTTAGGCGGGTCGGGCTTATGCTCGACCCGCCTTTGCTATAACGACAAGTTAGGCTTAGAGCATGTTTTTGATTGGTCTCACCGGTGGAATTGCAGCAGGCAAGACAACTGTTGCTTCGCACTGGGTGTCCCTTGGCGGTATTGAGATTGATGCAGACAAGTTGGCGCGCGAGGTCGTAGAGCCAGGCACTCAAGGACTAGAGCAAATCAGAGAAGCTTTCGGTGATTCAGTATTTCAAGCAGATGGCTCTCTTGACAGATCAAAACTAGGGGAGATTGTCTTCAACGACGCGAGTAAGCGAGTCGCTTTAGAAGAAATCATCCACCCTCTAGTTAGAGAACGAGCTCAGGAGTTGCTCTCAAACCTTCCCGAACATTCAATGGTTATCTATACAGTCCCGCTGCTTGTTGAAGCAAACGTTTCTCTTCCTTTCGATGTGATTGTTAGCGTTGAAGCTCCAGAGACTGATCGAGTGAAGCGACTTGTTTCAAGCAGGGGATTGAACGAAGAGCAGGCTCTTGCCAGAATCAAGTCACAAGCATCAGCCATTGAAAGAGCAGCTGCTGCTGATTACATTTTGAACTCCAATCAGCCTCTAGTTTCACTTTTGGCTGATGCTACCGCTTTATGGAACAAGTTCTTGGCCATGAGCGAGGCAAAGAAATGAAAGGTCCAACGAGGACCTTCGCTCCCTTTGAAGTAATCAGTGAATATAAGCCTTCCGGTGACCAGCCAACAGCGATTGCTGAGCTTACTGATCGAATTAACAATGGGGAGAAGGACGTTGTTCTTTTAGGCGCAACAGGTACTGGTAAGTCCGCAACAACTGCATGGTTAATTGAAAAGTTACAAAGACCAACTCTCGTTCTAGCCCACAACAAAACTCTTGCTGCGCAACTAGTAAATGAGTTCAGAGAACTACTTCCCAACAACGCGGTTGAATACTTCGTAAGTTACTACGACTATTACCAGCCTGAAGCTTATGTGCCTCAAACAGATACTTTTATTGAAAAGGATTCCTCAATCAATGAGGAAGTTGAGCGTCTTCGCTATTCAGCCACTATGAGCCTCTTATCTAGAAGAGATGTAGTTGTGGTGTCAACAGTGTCTTGCATTTATGGTCTCGGTGCTCCCAGCGAATATCTAGACATGTCTATGCCTCTTCACAAAGGTCAAACCATCGATAGAGAGAAACTTATTAGAGAGTTCGTAACTATGCAGTATCAGAGAAACGACTATGACTTCTCAAGAGGTAACTTCAGGGTCAAGGGTGACACCATTGAGATCATTCCCGTCTACGATGAGCTTGCTATTCGTCTTGAATTGTTTGGCGATGAGATTGAGAACATTTACCAACTGCACCCTCTGACAGGTGAGATTGTCAGAGCCATGGACACAATCTCTGTCTACCCAGCTAGTTACTATGTCACTTCTGCGGATCGAATGGGTCCAGCTCTTGAAGCCATTGAAGAAGAGATGGCCGCCAGAGTAAAAGAGTTTGAGGTTCAAGGCAAACTCTTAGAAGCACAAAGAATCAAGATGAGAACAACTTTTGATCTTGAAATGATTCGAGAACTCGGCTTCTGCAGTGGTATTGAGAACTATTCAAGACACCTGGATGGCAGAGAGCCTGGCTCAGCACCTTCTTGTCTTCTTGATTACTTCCCAGAAGATTTCCTTACTGTGATCGATGAGTCTCACGTAACAGTTCCGCAAATCGGTGCCATGTATGAAGGTGATTCGTCTAGGAAGAGAACACTTGTAGAGCATGGCTTTAGATTGCCCTCAGCTATGGATAACAGACCATTGAAGTGGCCTGAGTTTCAAGAACGTGTCGGGCAGACTGTTTATCTTTCAGCAACGCCAGGTAAGTATGAATTAGGTGTAGCCGACGGTGCTGTTGAGCAGATTATTCGACCAACTGGTCTTGTCGACCCTCAAATTGTTATCAAGCCTTCGAAGGGCCAGATTGATGACCTTCTGGAAGAAATTCGGATCAGAGCTGCGAAAGACGAACGTGTCCTGGTTACCACCCTGACTAAAAAGATGTCTGAAGAGCTAACCGAATTCCTTACCGAAGCAGGCGTGAGAGTACGTTACCTACACAGTGACGTAGACACTCTAAGAAGAGTTGAACTGCTTAGAGAGCTGCGTAGCGGTGTCTATGACGTGCTTGTAGGTATCAACTTGCTTAGAGAAGGTCTAGATCTGCCAGAAGTATCTCTTGTGAGCATCTTGGATGCAGATAAAGAAGGTTTCCTTCGCTCAACCACATCACTCATTCAAACCATTGGTCGTGCAGCTCGTAACGTAAGCGGTGAGGTCCACATGTATGCGGACAGAATTACCGATTCAATGGCTAGAGCTATTGATGAGACTAACCGTCGACGTGAGAAGCAGGTTGCTTATAACCTTGCTCACGGTGTTGATCCTCAGCCACTAAGAAAGAAGATAGCTGACATCACAGACAGCATTCTTCGCGAAGAAGAAGACACAGCGGAACTTCTCGAGAAGGCTAAGAAGAAGAGTGGCAATAAGGGGATAACGCCACTCAAGTCCAGACCCAACCAGAACGCCAGCTATGACGAGCTTCTAGATCTTGTAGTGGACCTAGACCAACAAATGAAGGCTGCTGCAGCAGAGCTAAAGTTCGAGCTGGCAGCCAGATTGCGCGATGAAATTAGTGAACTTAAGTACACCTTGAGGCAGATAGATAAGGTTTAGTTCAAGCGGGGGTTAAACTGTTCCAATGCCGCACATAAGCCTTCCTACCAAGGACAAACTAGTCATTAAAGGGGCTAGGGTCCATAACCTCAAGAACCTAAACCTTGAGATTCCTAAGAACGCGATGGTGGTATTCACAGGCCTCAGCGGCTCAGGCAAGTCATCACTGGCGTTCGATACCATCTTCGCTGAAGGACAACGACGTTATGTGGAATCGCTAAGCGCTTATGCAAGACAATTTCTCGGTCAGGTAGATAGACCAGATGTTGATTTCATTGAAGGACTTTCCCCAGCTGTGTCCATCGACCAGAAGTCAACAAACCGTAACCCACGTTCAACTGTTGGAACAATCACTGAGATTCATGACTATCTAAGACTTCTTTGGGCTCGTATCGGTGTACCTCACTGTGCTGAATGTGGGGAAAAGATTACCAAGCAGACTGCTCAACAAATTGTTGACCAGATTATGCAAATTAAAACTGGCACTAAGTACCAGATTCTGGCCCAGGTTGTGGATCAAAAGAAAGGTGAATTCTCTGACTTGTTTAGAGAATTGCTAAGCCAAGGATTCGCGAGAGCTGTTGTTGATGGTGAAGTTATCCAACTGTCTGATGCAAAGCCTCTTAGAAAGACCTATAAACACGATATCTCCGTTGTGATTGACCGCCTTGTTGCCAAGGACGACATCACGCAACGTCTGAGCGATTCTGTTGAGACTGCACTCAAAGTAGCTAATGGACGTCTAACCATCGATTTCGTCGATGTAAAGGGTGCTGGCAAATATAGAAACTTCAGCGAAAAGATGTCTTGCCCTAACGAGCACACTTTAGCGCTCACCGAAATTGAACCTCGCACATTCTCGTTCAATGCACCATTCGGAGCTTGTCCGAAGTGTTCAGGTCTTGGTATCAAGATGGCCGTTGATAAAGAGCTAATTATTGGCGATGTGTCAGAGTCCATCAATGGTGGTGTGATTCGCCCTTGGTCCACTCAAGGCAAAGGCTTGTTCACCTACTACACACGCCTTCTAGCAGGGCTTGCTAAGGACATGGACTTCTCACTCAACACTCCATGGCAGGATCTGCCAGAGGAAGTTCAAGACGCTGTTTTGTATGGAAATAACTTTGAAGTTCAGATGAAGTGGAAGAACAAGTACGGCCGAGAACTCAAGTACACCACGGGTTTCGAAGGTGCACTGAACTACATTGAACGCAAATATCTTGAAGCTGATAACGACTGGGCTCGTGGTAAGTGGTCAGAGTATCTAAGAGAGACACCATGTCCAGACTGCAATGGTGCAAGACTTCGTCCTGAGGTACTTGCCGTAAAGGTTGCCAACACATCAATCGCTGATGTTTGTTTCATGAGTCTTGGTGAATCATTCGATTTCTTTGACAAACTCAAGCTCGATAAACGAGACGAGAAGATTGCCGCACAAGTTTTACGCGAGATTCGATCAAGACTTGATTTTCTCATTGCGGTTGGTTTGGACTACCTTTCTCTAGAGCGTGCAGCATCAACACTCTCTGGTGGAGAAGCGCAGAGAATCAGACTCGCCACTCAAATAGGTGCTGGGCTAACAGGTGTTCTTTACGTTCTTGATGAACCAAGCATCGGACTTCATCAAAGAGATAACATGCGTCTGATTGAAACCCTGATAAAGCTAAGAGATCTAGGGAACACCCTGATTGTTGTTGAGCACGACGAAGACACCATCAAGGCAGCGGACTGGCTAGTAGACATCGGTCCTGGCGCCGGTGTCAACGGTGGTGAAGTTGTACACAGCGGAAGCTACAAGGCAATCCTTACCAACAAGGAATCAATAACAGGTGCGTTCCTGAGTGGTCGTGAAGCAATAGAAACTCCAAAGAAGAGACGACCTATCGATAAAGACCGTCAAATCAAGGTTGTTGGAGCAAGAGAGAACAACCTCAAGAACATTGACGTCACTTTCCCGTTAGGAACTTTTACATCTGTAACGGGTGTAAGCGGATCTGGTAAGTCTTCACTAGTTAATGACGTTCTTTACGAAGTGCTTGCCAACAAACTCAACGGCTCTAAAGGTGTCGCTGGAAAGCACACGCGAGTTGAAGGGCTAGATCAACTGGACAAGGTAGTTCACGTTGACCAGAACCCTATTGGTAGAACACCTCGATCTAACCCAGCGACTTACACCGGAGTTTTCGATCACATACGTAAATTGTTTGCTGATACTCAAGAGTCGAAGGCCAGAGGATACCAGCAGGGTAGATTCTCATTCAACGTCAAAGGTGGTCGCTGCGAGGCTTGTAGTGGTGATGGAACCTTAAAGATTGAAATGAACTTCTTGCCAGATGTTTATGTTTCTTGTGAAGTTTGCCACGGTGCGCGGTACAACAGAGATACTCTGCAGGTTAAGTACAAGGGCAAGTCCATTGCAGAAGTCTTAGAGATGCCAATATCTGAAGGTGCAGAGTTCTTCAAGGCAATAACTTCAATCTCCAGATACCTAGACACACTTGTTGATGTTGGTTTGGGCTATGTACGCCTAGGTCAAAGCGCAACAACTCTTTCTGGTGGCGAGGCACAGCGAGTGAAGCTCGCTACTGAGCTTCAGAAGAGATCTTATGGAAGAAGCATCTACGTTCTCGATGAACCGACCACTGGCCTTCACTTTGAGGATGTTAGAAAGCTATTGCTTGTTCTGAATGGTCTTGTAGACAAGGGAAACACTGTCATCGTCATTGAACACAACCTTGATGTGATTAAGAGCTCTGATTGGGTAGTTGACATTGGTCCCGAAGGTGGTTCAAGAGGTGGCGAGGTTGTTGCTGTTGGTACACCTGAACAGATTGCTAAGTCGACAAATTCACACACTGGTAAGTTCCTCAAGGAAATTCTCAGCTAGAAATGGCCAACGACCTTAGTTTCAGACCTAACACTTCGGAGATACCCACTGATCCTGGTGTCTACCGATTCTTAGATGAAAACGGTCGAGTTCTTTACGTTGGCAAGGCCAAGAATCTGAGAGCAAGGCTGACCAGTTACTTTGCGCCTTTAAATACTCTGCAAGAAAAAACCAGAAGAATGGTTCTCACAGCTAGAGATGTCAATTGGACTATCGTCAAGACAGAGTTTGAAGCACTCCAGTTGGAGTTCACCTGGATTAAGGAATTCAATCCACCATTCAATGTCCGTTTCAAAGATGACAAATCATATCCATACCTAGCAATCACCATGTCTGACAAGTTTCCTCGCGTATTCATTACTCGCAACCGGGAAATAAAGGGTGCAAAGTATTTTGGCCCCTACACAAAGACCTGGGCGATCAGGGACACTCTTGACAGCCTCTTGAAGGTTTATCCGATTCGATCATGTTCGGCTGGGGTATTCAATACTGCTAAGTCCACTAATAGACCCTGCCTACTTGCTGACATTGGTAAATGTTCGGCGCCATGTGTAAGCAGAGTGACACCAGAGAAACACAAAGAACTTGCCAAAGGTTTCTCAGATTTTCTTCAGAGTGGCGATGAGTCTCACGTCGAATCTCTTCGTTCAAGAATGCTAAAAGCGTCTGATGAAAGCAATTTCGAGTTGGCGGCGAAGCTCAGGGATAACATTTACGCCTTGGACACCGTCTTAGAAAAAAGCACTGTTGTATTTACAGATCAAACCGACGCTGATCTTTTTGGAATAGCGGATGACGAATTGGCTGCTGCGGTGAGCTTGTTTAGGGTAAGGGGCGGTCGTATTCGTGGTGTCATGGGTTGGGTCGTCGACAAAGAATTGGAACGCGATCAATCCGAACTAGTTGAATACCTCTTGCAGAATGTCTATGGAAAAGATACAACTTTCGCTAGCGATGTTCCTAAAGAAGTTTTGGTTCCAGTATTACCTGCAGACTCTAAAGCACTCGGGCAATGGCTCTCTGGAATCAGAGGTGCCAAAGTAGATCTTCGTATTCCTCAAAGAGGAGATAAGAGAGCACTAGCTGAAACAGCTCTCACTAACGCAAGGCATGCCTTGGGTCTATACAAACTGAGAAGATCCGCTGACTTTACGGCAAGATCAGAAGCTCTTGCAGAGATTCAGAAAGCACTAAATCTTGAAACCGCTCCACTTCGCATTGAATGTTTTGACGTCTCACATCTTGGTGGCACCGGAATCGTTGCTTCTATGGTCGTGTTCGAGGATGGATTGGCAAAGAAGAGTCAGTATCGAAAATTCAACATTGAATCTTCAAGTGATGACACTGAGTCGATCTACCAAACACTTACTAGAAGGTTGAAATACCTTGCCGACGGAGTTGAAGATAATGACAATAAATTCAGCTATCGACCTGGGCTGCTTATTGTCGATGGTGGACAACCCCAGGTAAACGCTGCGGCTAAGGCTATGGCAGATAGCGGGATTACAGACATAGCGGTAGTAGGGCTAGCTAAGCGCCTTGAGGAGATTTGGCTCCCTAATAACCCATTCCCGGTCATCTTGCCTAGAGGGTCTGAGGCTCTGTTCTTACTACAACGAGTGCGCGATGAGGCTCACCGCTTCGCCATCACCGCCCAGCGCGCCCAGAGGAAATCTAGTATTGCTACCGAACTCGGATCTATTGATGGATTAGGGGATAAAAGGGTTTCAGCCCTGCTCAGAAGGTTCGGTTCGGCTAAGCGCCTTAAGCTGGCTACTATCGAGGAAATAGCCGAGGTGGCAGGAATCGGACCTGTTTTAGCAGCTCTAATCGCTGAACGGCTCAAAGATAACGATTAGCTAGCCCCAGCCCTAATTTGAAATATGGAACTCGGGCGTGTCGCAAATTGGTTAGAGTTATGTCTAAGCAGTTGAAAGGCCCAAGTGAGTACAGCTAAGTCATACGAGTTACTGGTGGTAACTGGCATGTCTGGCGCTGGGCGGTCAACAGTTGCTAATGCACTGGAGGACATGGACTGGTATGTGGTCGATAATCTGCCGCCACAAATGCTCAAGCCGATGGCTGAATTGTTCGCTATGGCAGATCGAGAACTTCCTAAATTAGCTGTAGTAATTGATGCTCGTGGCGGTGGTTTCTTTGAAGACCTTTCTGGCTACATAACTGACATGCAGACTGGCAACATTGATGTTCAAGTGCTGTTCTTGGAAGCCAATGACGCAACACTTATTAAACGTTTTGAGCAAGTGCGAAGACCACATCCTTTGCAGGGCGATGGAACAATTTCTGACGGTATCGCTGTTGAGCGAGCAAGACTTTTGCCACTTCGAGAGCAAGCTGATTTGATCATCGACAGCAGCGATCTAAACATTTATCAGCTAGGTGCAAAAATCGCTGACAATTTCTCAGTAGGTCAAAGCAATGAACTAAAACTGATGATTCAAAGTTTTGGATTCAAATACGGCGCTCCTAGTGATGCAGATCTCATCGCTGACATGAGATTTATTCCAAATCCTTATTGGAATGAGGAGCTGCGTCCCTTTAACGGGGAAGACAAACAGGT
>CALFOB010000162.1 GCA_937919125.1 uncultured Micrococcales bacterium
GTTGGTGAAGAACGAACCGCACGACCAGGTGTCGTGGTCGGAATCATTTAGGACCATGCCCTTTTGGTGGCGAAGGCTGATCACGCGCTTTCGAACCTCGAGCGGGGTTTCTTCCGTCTCGCCAAGAGCTTCGATGAGTCTTGGGGTTTTGTGAGTGTGGGCGGTTGCCGTGAGCTTGAACTCAACCCAGAGGATTGCGCCGAGCCTCCCCTGCTTGAAGATGCTGTCGCGGTAGCCGAAGTTCATCACACTGTTTTCGATGATTTCGGATTTCTGGGTCTGGTAGTCGAGGAACTCAACTCGGGTAATTACGTCGGCAACCTCTTGGCCGTAGGCGCCGATGTTTTGAACCGGAGCTGCGCCAACCGTGCCAGGGATTCCGCTGAGCGCTTCGATACCGCTGAGCCCGGCGGCCACGGTGTGGGCCACGAAGTCGTCCCAGTTTTCGCCTGCCTGAACGCGGATTATTGCGCCGGATGGGATTTCGTCGATTTGAATGCCCTTGGTTTCAACCTTGATTACGTTGAGAAGGGGAAGTTCGTCGGCTGCCACGATGTTGCTGCCACCACCTAGCAGCAGCCAGTCTTCGCCGGTACCCCAAACTTCGAGGCAGGTGGCAATGAGTTCATCGCGAGTTTGCGGGGTTGCCAATGAAGCCGGCACTCCGCCGACTCGCATGGTGGTTACCTCGCGAAGAGCCTTCATGCGCTAGATGCGAACGACCGCTTGGGCTTTGCCGAGAACCGAGGTTTCGCCGAAGACTACGCTCAGGTCGATTCTCACTTCGTTGGTTTCAGCGTTGATGTTGCCAACCTTGCCGGTCACAACCACAACCGCGCCATCCTTGGCGTCTACGAAAACCGGCTTGGTGAAACGAACACCGTAGTCAACGATCTTGCCTGGGTCGCCAATCCAATCGGCGACGACCTGAACGGCCACACCCATGGTTAGCATTCCGTGAGCGAGCACGCCGTCGAGGCCAACGCTTTGCGCGAAGTCGTCGCGGTAGTGAATTGGGTTAAAGTCGCCAGAAGCTCCTGCGTAGCGAACTAGTGAGTCGCGGGTGAGCAAAATCTCTTGGCTACCAATGACCTGGCCAACCTCTAGGCCGGCAATGTTGATGTGGCTCATTCGCCGCCCCTAACTACGAGAGTGGAGATTGCGGTGGAAACCAGTTTGTCTTCGATGTCGAAGATTTCGGTTTCGAAAGTAACCATCGAGTGACCGCCGAGGCTCTTCACGCTGGCAACCTTGAGCACACTGGTTAGTTCGTCGCCGGCAACGATTGGGCGAACGTGAACGAAGCGCTGGTCGCCGTGAACCACGCGGCTGAAGTCGATGCCGGCTTCAGGGTCTGAAAGCACGGTGGTCAGCGAGCGCTCCTGAATGACCACGGCGAAGGTGGTTGGAGCAACCACGTCGGTGTAGCCGGCAGCTTGCGCGGCAAAGACGTCTAGGTTCACTGGGTTAGTTGACTTGACCGCGTGGGCGAATTCGCGGATCTTCTCGCGACCGACCAGGTAAGGCGCGGTTGCGGGATATTTCTTGCCCTCAACATTTGGATTAACCATAGGCACAAGATTACTTGGGCTTGAGGGGATTTAGGGGTGCGTAAGTGTTGGTAGCGGAGGCGGGACTCGAACCCGCGACCCCACGATTATGAGTCGTGTGCTCTAACCACCTGAGCTACCCCGCCGCAGAGCCCCGAGACAGGATTGAACTGTCGACCCCTTCCTTACCATGGAAGTGCTCTACCACTGAGCTATCGGGGCGTGACTACCTTGAATAAACAGGCTTAGGCACCGTTAGAGATTACCACCAAGGCAAACCATAGGCAAACCTTAGATAGCCGCAGGGAGCCTATATATGTTGATTGTTAGTGGATCTGTAGGGAGTTTGGCTACCTTGCCGACAATAGTTAGCTTGGCTCCACCAAAGAGATTCTCAGCCTGCTTCAACCCAGCAACAGCATCCAAGGGAATAGAAGCATTGGTATCTGAGCCACGAGTGGCCACAGTCAAGATAGTCTGCTTCTTGTTCTCACGAACATAAGCGATGACTTCATTGGAGACATACACAAATCTCATTGAGCCATCGTGCAGAGCACTGTTCTCTTTCCTGATCTTGGCGAAAGCCTTGTAATTCACCAGCATGGTTCTATCGTTTGGTCTCTCGTTATTCCAAGGAATAGGAGTTCTTGACTCTTCACCGTTATGACCATCAAGACCAAACTCATCTCCAGCCCAGATCACTGGCATACCAGGGAATGTGAATTGCATACCGGCAGCTACTTTCTGTGCTCCTGGCATTGCAAAGGTTTTAAAACGAGGAATGTCATGAGTGTCCAGAGGGTTCATGTTGTGTAGACGAACATGCCATGGGAAACCAGCAGCAAAATCAAGATGCTGTTTGACCATCTCAACACCGTTGATCTTTGTCTTACCAATACCTAGGAAACCTGCTTCGGCTTTAACGTTTGGGTTATAGAACCATCTCCATACCGGCTTAGTGAAGTTGTAATAGGTCATCGCTCCATGCCAACCTTCACCTTGAATTTGGTAGGCAGCATCCCCTGTGTATTCACCAAGAAGAATGGTGTTTGAATTTATCTTCTGCATTGATTCACGAATAAGAACTTGTAGTTCCATATACATATCTTCTTCACGAATACGACCAGTCATATTCGAAACATCAATACGCCAACCATCCATAGCAAAAGGCTTCTTGATCCATCTGGCAACAATTGACTTAGAGCCGGTGATGAATCTCTTTCTCAGTTCCTGGGAGTTCCAGTTGAACTTAGGTAGAGATGGAACACCAAACCAAGAGTCGTAGTCTTTGTTCTTATTGCTGAAGTAATAGAACTCAGACTCTTTAGCCCCTGGCTTCTTATAAGAAGCTTTGAACCATTCGTGAGCAGCACCTGAGTGATTAGAAGTGAGATCACCAATGATCTTGAAGCCTTGCTTATGAGCAGCCTCTGCTAATTCAATAAGAGCTTTATCTCCACCTAGTAGCGGATCTACCTCATCAAAACTAGATGCGTCATATCTATGGTTGCTCTTAGCTGGGAATACTGGAGTTAGATAAATAAGTGTCACACCCAAAGCCTTGAGGTGATCTAGGTGTTCTGTGATTCCATAAAGATCGCCACCAAAGAACTGTTCACTGGTTCCAGGTCCAGATCCAATTACTTTGTCACCCCATTCTTTAGCTATTGCCCAACTGGGAAGTTTTTGCTTCGCCAATCTTTCTGACTTAGCAAAACGGTCAGGGAAGATCTGATACATAACAGCTTTCTTCCCCCAGTCAGGAGCAGAAGAGAAAGTATTGATTCTGAAATCTTCAACATCAGGCATCTCAAGTTCAGTTAGCCCTCTTGCATTTAGCCAATAGCTAGAACCATCAGTCATCTCAATGAACCATCTGTAGTTCATGTATGGGTTATGCATTGTGATAACTGCTTCTAGCCAGGTCCAACCATTTTTAGTTGAAACTACTTTGGCTGGAGGAGATGGGAAAGCTTCGCCTGATTCACTGAATCGAACTCTGACCTGCTTGATTTTGCCCAATGCTGAGTGAACTCGAATACGCAGCTTGATCTTGTCGCCAACCTGAGGCTTCTGGTTTGAAACATAAAGAGCAGATCCATCATGGTGAGGGTAAAGCCCTCTTGGCAGAAGGTCTAGAGCAGATTTCATTGGTATCCAGTTCTTGAGAGGGCAATTTATAGAATCAAGTCTTCCGAGTCTCGACCGTGAGACCAAATCTAGCAAGAGATTATGTAAGCGATTACATTTTGGTAAACACCGCTATTTTGGGCGATTTTCTAGCGTACTTTTGAACCTATGGTTGAAATAACAAACGAAGTGCTCTCTCGCGCTAAAAAAGACGCCGAATGGTGGAGAACCAGCGTCATCTACCAGATCTACCCTCGCTCCTTTGCTGATGGCAATGGCGATGGCATGGGAGACCTACAGGGAGTAACTCAAAGACTTGAATCCCTAGCAGAGCTAGGCATCGACGCTATCTGGTTCAGCCCATTCTTCAAGTCTCCTCAGAAGGATGCTGACTACGACGTATCTGACTACAAGGACATAGACCCGCTATTTGGAACTCTTGCTGACTTTGATTCTTTGGTAGCCAAGGCAAACACCCTTGGTCTCAAGATCATTGTTGACCTAGTTCCTAACCACTCAAGCGACCAGCACGTATGGTTCCAGGAAGCTCTAAAGGCTGCTCCTGATTCTAAAGAACGTGCTCGCTACATCTTTAGAGATGGCAAGGGTGAAAACGGTGAACTACCTCCAAACAACTGGGAGTCAGTATTTGGTGGAGCTGCTTGGAGTCGAATCACAGAACCAGATGGAACTCTAGGTCAGTGGTACCTACACATCTTTGATTCATCACAGCCTGACTTTGACTGGCAGAACGAAGAAGTAAGAGCAGAGTTTGATTCAGTACTGAGATTCTGGCTAGACAGAGGTGCAGCTGGATTCCGTATTGACGTAGCTCACGGAATGATCAAGGTTGATGGACTACCTGATGTTGTTTCAAACAACTCAACTATGTCTGGTCAAGATTCACCTGATGCAATCAAGACTCAAGAATCTGAAGAAGAACTTATTGCTCGTCTTCAAGTTGAAAACCCATTCTGGGGTCAGAACGGTGTTCACGAAATCAACAAGAGATTCCGTGCAATCTTGGATGAATACGACGACCGAGCTATGTGTGGTGAAGCATGGGTGCTTCCACTATCAAGAATGGCTCGTTGGGTTAGACCTGGTGAATACCACCAGACATTCAACTTTGGTTACCTAGAAACTCCTTGGGATAAAGAGAAGCTTTACAACGTAGTTACTGAATCTCTAAAAGAGTTTGGTGCTGTCGGCGCTCCATCTACTTGGGTGCTTTCAAACCACGATGTTATTCGTCACGCAACAAGAATGGCTTACGACAAGATCCCTAAACAAGGTGATGGTATTGGCCCTAACTACGAACAACCAGATGAAGCTAAAGGTCTAAGAAGAGCTAGAGCAGCAACTGCATTCATGCTTGGTCTTCCAGGGGGAGCTTACATCTATCAAGGTGAAGAACTAGGTCTACCTGAGCACACCACACTTGATAACAAGTTCCGTGAGGACCCAACCTTCTTCAGAACCAATGGAGAGCGAGTTGGCCGTGATGGTTGCCGTGTTCCACTTCCTTGGGAAGCAGGAGCTAATGAATCTAATGGCTTCTCAACTACTGGGAAGTCTTGGCTACCTCAGCCTTCTTCATACAAGAGATATGCAAGAAGCGGGCAAGAAGGTGTTGCTGGCTCAACTCTTGAGCTCTACAAGCAGCTACTAAAGATGCGTAAGTCTCATGATCTAGGTAACGGTGAATTCCGTTGGGCTCCTGAGTTCATGGATGAATCAACACTTGCCTTTGTGAACAATGGCATCTTGGTTCTCTCAAACTTCACAGGTAACTCTGTGGTCATACCTGCTGGTGAAATCTTGGCAACGACTCAACACGATATAACAGTCGAAGGTGAGTTAGAGCACGACAACACAGTTTGGATAAAGTTGTAAACAAGAAAGCGGTTAATGCAGAAGTGCCCGGCGAAGTTGCCGGGCACTTCTGTTTAACCTATCGAGTTACTTTAGAGACTTAATCCAGGATGCGCTGGACTTACCTAGTTTTCGTAGCTGCTCTAGACGCACAGCTATCCAAACCATCACAGCTGCAATTACTAGTAGAACTACCCATAGGAACCAACTCTCTCGCGCAATTGGCTGGAAGGCATATGGCAATACACCAACGATGACTCCAACTAATCCTGGGAAGAACAATCCACCAAGAGATCGAAGTGCTCCAACTACCAGCAAGGTAACTGTTGCCACCATCAAGATTCCGAATCTCCACCAGTCAACCTCTGTCAATGAAGAGTTGCCGATAGAAGACAGGGTCAAGTAAAGAGATGGACCTAATGCCACAACAGATGGAATACCTAGATACAGGTAGCTGCTATCAGGCAACTTGTTGATGCTTCTCAATCCACCTAGGAACAAGAAGAGGAACAGTGAAATACCAAGTGCTCTTAGAGCAACTGTTGTTTCATAGTCTGAACTCTGACCTGCAGAAGCCCAAGTGATAGGCAAGATCAGAAGTGATAGTGATGCACCGCCAGCTACTGCTGTTCCAAGGTTTCCATTTCTAACCCCGAGAATCAGAGCCAACAGTGAGATAACAAGCACTATGAGAATTCGTGTGATCTGTGTTGGGCTGGTTAGCTGAATCGAAATATCCAGAGTTGTGTAGGTGTGGATGATGGAAGGCAATACCAAAGTGAATAGCGGCAAACCGTAACTGAACAGTGATGACTTGAAGTCAATAACCTTCTTGAGGTTTTTGTTTCCAACCACAATTGCTGCTGCAGCTCCCAGACCAAACAAATCAGGACCGTCTAGTAGATCTGGGGCTAGCACTTCAACTAACTGAGCTAGCGATAGACCAAGACCAACAAGACCTGTGTATTCCAACGCAGCCCAGAGAATGCTCGGTGCCTTAGAGAATCTGAACCAGGAGTAGAGGGCAAGAATTGCTGTTGAAACAACTAGTCGATAGACAGTTGCCTCTTCATCTATGTTCTGGCTTAGCGAGTAGATAGCTGAGGCTGCCACTGGGAAAAGTAGTGGGATATCCATGCCAACTAATCTTCTGAAACTCTGTTCTGCAGATTTGTGAAACAGAGTAGGCAAAGCAAAAGCAATTGCTAGCGGAACTGTATAAAGTTCAAGGTTGAACTTATCCAGATCAATAGCATCAGTTAGCAGATCGCTGGCAATCAGAGCCAATGTTGCTGGAGCTAGATAACCCAGAGCAAACCAACCGTTTGTTGTTTTTGACTTAGCTGAGCTAGATACTCGCAACTGTCTAAACACAATCACAGCAAACAGTGCTGCAAGTGCGATTCTTCTAAGACCAACTTCTTGCTTCAGTCCTTCAAGCATGTCGAAGCCGGCAAGAGTTGTGAAAGCGAGGAATAGATACGCCAGACCAGTAACTCTAAGTGCAATGGCGATTCTCTCTGAAGCAACTGTCTTTAGTTCCGCTGCTCCAGCTGAAAGAACAGCTACTAGAACGAGAGTTCCCAGCCCTAGATAGATCTGTGTTGAATCCGCAGTACGTGTCCACTTGTCAATGTTGATTCCGATGGAAGCAACAGATAAACCGAACACACTTATTAGTGAGAAGTAGGTTGTGTACTTCTCTGATACTCGCTTATCGACAATACGAAGAACAAAGTTCAACAGCAGTGCAACAACAATGACCAATGCGAGATGTGCTGCAAACAACAACTCATCGCGCTGTGCAACTTCAACAATCAAGAGCCCTGCTAATGAGAATCCATAAGCTAGCCAAACAGAAGACTTGATCTTTCCAATCCAAGAGATTCCATAGTTAACAGCAGCCAATACTCCAAGAGCAATACCAGTTACTAGAAGTGACTCGTTGCTGCTATCTGTAATCCATAGCTTGAAAGCCAAAATTCCTTGGAAAGCATATGAGTAGCGAAGAACTAGTTTGCTAAGTTCACTGTTCTTTCCTGCAGTTGCAGCAGCAAGTAGACCGGTAACTAGAGCCGCTCCAGCTAGGGCACTTGCCAGGTTAATCTCATCAAGGGAAGTGATCTCCCCCTCCCACTGGAATCTGAATGAAAGCAGTGCAGTGATGAGAGTAGTAAGGATAAAGATGACCATCTGCGAAGCCGAGTCATATGCCTTTCCTAGTTTCTTATTCACTAGTGCTGTTAGCGGTGAGTAAGCAGCAGCCAGAAGTATGATGCCCAGCGTTACAAAGGCATATTCAATGGAGTAGATAGGGAAGGCAACTCTGCTTTCAAGAGTGCTGAATATGATTCCTGAACCACCAGTAACGCTCAGGAATAGGAAACCTAAACCTAGGAAGTGGAAGACAGTAGCTAGGACCAGCGAGCGTCTTCCTGCCCCCAGCCAGCTCTGTAGGACCAAAGACAACCCGAAGGCAACAAGAAGGATTCCGAAGGCTGCAAGGTACTCAAAGACTTCCTTCTCGGCACCTGAATACCAAACTAGCCAGGCTCCTGCTAGGGCAAACTGAGCCACCTGAATAGCGATTGGGTGTTCCCCAATCTTCTTCACATAGAAGCCGAGAGCAACAGATCCAAACATGATGGTTGCCGTTGCAAATACTCCAAGCCAGTAGTTGCTTGGATTAATCCAGAAGACCCAGTTGCTCAATGAAAGGGCAACAGTTGTATAGGCATAGACGTGTAGAGAGTTACTGATTCGCTCTGAAACCTTTTTTTCTGTGCCAAGTGCATCAATCCAGAGTGATCGGGTTACTAAGGCAAGAACGCTCACTAGAGCAAAGACAGTAAATGAAACAGGTTCAACGTTAACTACAAATTGGACCATGCTCATAACTAAGTAGCCAACACCGAGTAGGACAAACGCAGCAGCGCTAAACAAGGTGAACTTCTGTAGAGCTTCATCTTCACGCTTTGCCAAGTCTTTTTCGTACTCAAGATCAGGTGTTCCCTTGTCCAGCTTGAACTTGATAGCTGAGACCTGCTTGCTAGCAAGAGCAACTAGAACAGCACCTACGGTTGCTGTTGAGCAGAACCAAGCAAATGAATCAGAGCTGACTCCGGTTCTATTTGCTAGCTCCCCGATCATGAAAACCACAGCCGATGCTGTTAGCCCAGCTAGAGAGATAATCTTCCAACCGAAGTTTGCCTTGAATCTTGCCAACACAAATGAAACTACTGAAACAACTAGTAGGTCTAATGACCAGAACCAGGCTGGAGCAGTTTCCCAGGTGAATGACTCGTTGAGGATGTCTCCAGATACCAGGATTGCAAACATCAACATAGCTGAAGAGAAGGTAGCCATGAAGTTTGCCAACATCACTGAGAACTTTCTTCCCCAGAATGCTAGGAAACCAGTTACAACAGAAACTCCCAGAGTGATAAGAAGGAAGCCCTCTTCTTCGATTGAGTTGAGGTTAGTAGAAACAAAGATGCTTCCAGCAACCACAATGATTGCGCTAGCACCCATGATCAGCCATTGCTGAAGAGATAGTGTGCTCTTTGCTTTTCTTACCTTCGGCGCTACCTGTGCAACCGGAGCTGCAGTTCTAGCTGCGACTGCTGGAGTGGCTGTGTTTGTTGAAGCAACAAGTCTCTGGCGGACTGCCATCAACTTTTCTTCGATTAGTAAGTAGTCAGCACTGAGCTTTTGATAGTCAAGCAAATCTTTAGTCTTGAACTTATATCCGCAAGGACAGGTGATGGTTGCTTTGCCAGTCAGATCTTCCGCATTGAAACTGTGTTGACAAACAGTTGTTGGAATATCCCCGCCAACATAGCTCGAAGTGGTGGGCTTTTGAGCGCTCACAGCACGAACCGGTTCAGCAACTACTTGAACCGGTATCTCATTCTTCTTTTTTCTGTTTCGCAAGATGAAAAACACTATTAGCCCCACAACTACTAGTGGTAAGACTGAAGAAGATCCGCCTCCAAAAGCAAACATTGAGAAAAACAGTGGCAATAGGACAAATACCCCGAGTAAAGAGCTGCAGGTTATCCCAACAATTTTTCCTGCACTCATTGGTTGTTTCGACATTCAATTTCCCCCTTTGAGATGGTTATTTTCAGATTAGTAACTGTTTATTCGAATTTATTTAGTCAGAAAATCTTTGTTATTTAATCGTAACTACCTCTTTTATAGCGGAATTAGTGATGAATAACGGGAACATACCAAGATTTACAGGAACTACCCGCCTATTCTTTTCAGCCTAAAATCAAGGCTATGGAGTTATTCGGAGCTGTTACTCACCAAGCAAGCAAACAAGCTGACTGGTGGAGATCTGCTGTCATTTACCAGGTCTACCCAAGATCCTTTGCTGATGGCAATGGTGATGGCATGGGTGATCTAAAAGGAATAACTTCAAGACTTGAATCCCTTGCCTCTCTGGGTATTGATGCAATATGGCTGTCCCCTTTTATGCCATCTCCTCAAAAGGATGCTGGTTACGACGTATCTGATTACAGAGGTGTTGATCCACTATTTGGAACCCTTCATGATTTTGATGTGATGCTCAAGCGAGCTCATGAACTAGGACTAAAGATTCTGGTTGATCTTGTTCCTAACCATTCAAGTGATCAGCACGCTTGGTTCCAAGCAGCCCTGAACTCGCCTGTTGGTTCACCTGAACGAGAGTTCTATCACTTCAAAGATGGCAATGGAGATTTACCTCCTAACAACTGGGTCTCTATGTTTGGTGGTCCTGCTTGGACGCGAATCACAAACCCTGATGGAACTCCTGGTCAGTGGTACTGCCACCTTTTTGATTCATCTCAACCAGATCTCAATTGGGAAAACCCTAAGGTTCAAGAAGCTTTTGAAGATGTTCTTAGGTTCTGGTTAGACAGAGGGGTTGATGGTTTCAGAGTGGACCAGCCCCACGCAATGGCTAAAGCCAAAGGACTACCTGATCATCCTTACGTTGATAGAGCAGGTGCTGGCTTTATTGAAGGTGAAGAGAATCCTCCAATGTGGTTCCAGGATTCTGTCCACACCATCTTTAGAAGATGGCGTGAAATCCTAGACAGTTATCCAGGTGAGCGAGTGATGTGTGGAGAGGCATATGTTCTTCCTCTGTCGTTTATGGCTCTATGGGTAAGACCAGATGAATTCCATCAAACTTTTAACTTCAGATATCTAGATTCACTCTGGACTGCTGAATCAATTTACAAAACAGTAAACGAATCATTTGAAGCATTCGACAGCGTTGGAGCACCAAGCACTTGGGTGCTGTCTAATCACGATGTGATTAGACATGCTTCAAGACTTGGTGGTGACTATGGAAGATCAACAGCATCGGATGGCATTGGTCCAAACAATCCTCAACCAGATAATGAACTAGGTCTCACTAAAGCAAGAGCAGCCACACTATTCACACTAGCTCTTCCTGGTTCTATGTATCTCTACCAAGGAGAGGAACTAGGTCTTCCTGAACACACAACTCTTGAAGACAGGTTCAGACAAGACCCAACCTTCTTTAGAACCAACGGACAAAGAGTTGGAAGAGATGGTTGTCGTGTTCCACTTCCGTGGGAAGCAGGAGTAAACGCATCTAACGGATTCTCCTCAACAGGAAGTGCTTGGCTTCCTCAACCAGATATCTACAAGGATTACTCAAGAAATCTTCAAGAAGGCAAAGCCGGTTCAACTCTTGAGATGTATAAAGCCGCTTTAGTTCTAAGAAAAGAACTTGATCTCGGGCATGGTTCATTTGAATGGGTAACAGAGCTCTGCACTGAGAGTTCTCTTGACTTTAGAAACAATGGTGTTCTTGTAATTCATAATTTCGGCAGTGCTGCCATCTCAATGCCTGAAGGGCAAGTCTTGATCTCAAGTCTCGAGGATGTCAGCGACCTCGTCCGCCCTAACGAGACTCTGTGGCTCAAGGGACTTTAATAGATAGGTAGCTAAACAGGAAGTAACCATGACACCTAAGAAACTGTTCAACACATTCGCTAAAGCAGAAGCCGTTACCTGGACACTGCTTATCTCTGCTCTTATTGCAAGGGCTTTGGGTCTAGATCCACTAACTGTGGCTATTGCCGGAAGCATCCACGGAGCAGTGTTCTTAGGGTACGGCGTAACAGCAGCTCTAACAGGTGTGAACCAGCGATGGGGCTTTGGTAAGACTGCCCTGGCTGTTGCCTTAGCAATAGTTCCTTTCGCAACTATTCCTTTTGAGCTAGCAGTGAAGAAGAACGGTTCTCTCGAAGGTGCATGGAGAACAACCACATCTGAAGACCCAAGAGATAAAGGCTTCATTGATCGACTATTCCGCTGGTTCATAGCAAGACCGATTACTTTGGTGCTTGTGATTGTTGTTGGACTAACAGCCTTGTTTATTGTGCTGGTATCAGCAGGACCACCAACCGAATGGTTTGACTAAGAGTTAAGAATCTTCTTGATTCTCTCTAGCGATACAGGTTCTTTAGTTCCAAGGCTTTGAGCGAATAAGCTCACTCTGAATTCTTCTAGTGCCCATCTTGCATTCACAATACTTTCTGGCATTCCATCTTTAAGGGGAATTGCTCCTCCTGCATTTTCAAACAGAAGAATTGCTTGATTGAGTTCAATCTCTAGACGTCTGTCTCGTTCAACATCTTCTAATAGCTTGGCTGTTCTCATCTTGTTCGCTTGGAGATAGACAGGTAGACGATCGAATCTCTGAAGTGTTGTTGTGCTGATGAGTTTGTTTGTCATTAGCTGAGCAAGGTGCTTCTTTTGGTTGGCTAAGACAAACAACAACGAGATGTCTTGAATACTAGAGATAGCTTTACTTGCATCTCTTGAAAGAACTGCAATCTCAGAAACTAAGTTCATGCAATGTCTAGCTTGTTCAATAACTTGCGTTGAGACTTTAGAACCAACTTCTTGAACACTTAGATTCGCAATTGTTTGGTTATCTATTTCCTCATGAACTAGAGCAAGAATCACGTCATCAACGAAGGCTGCGATATTTCTATAGCCAACGGAAACGATAGCTAACTTCTCATCTTTAGTTAGATCTTCAGTCACTTGAGCAACAGGAGCGTTAACCAGAGCTATTACTTCAGATACAAACTTTTTGCTTCAACTTCAAGGCGTTAACGTTTGTGGTTAGAACTTTCGCCATACCTGGCTTGTGTTTCACAAAAGCAGGATCAAACTTTTGTTTGAGTTCATCAAGGTCAAGGCTCACACCCTTAACGTCTTTGTTTTCAGCGATGAGTTTGTACTTGATGCGAAGTGAGGCTGGAAGTTCTTCAAGTTTGAAATCAGCGCCTGTCATATGTGTGCCACTCAGTGTTCTCAGGGTCTTTGCCAAGGTATCAAGTAGAGGCTCAGTTGGATTCTCTGGAAGGGTAGCTAGAGCTTTGTTAGCCCAGTCTGCTGCTGGCACCACATACTTCCTGAGGTTCTTTGGAAGGGTTCGAATGAGCTCTGCGATTAGGTCTTTTCTTAGCTTTGGAACTAGCCAGTCAAAAGCATCTCTAGATACTGTTGACAGGTCCTCAATAGGAATAACGACTGTTAGGCCATCTTCAATCTCACCTGGCTGGTACTTGTATTCAAGCTTGTAGGCGTTATCTCCGAAGGTCCAAGTACCTGGAATCTCAATTCGTTCTGTTGTTTCTTGAGGTAGTAAATCTTCTCTAGTCATTGTTAGCAGAGTTGGGTTATCTCTTTGAGCTTTCTTCCACCAACCTTCAAAACTTCTAGTTGAAACAACCTCTTGAGGAATTCTTGTTTGATAGAAGCGGAAGACATCTTCATCATCAGGTGCATAGAGAGGCTTCTTGGAATTCTCAGCAAGTTCTTCTAGACGCTTTAGTAACTCTTTGTTTTCTCTATCGAAGGCTTGCTTGGAGTCCCACTCACCTTGAACTAATGCATGTCTGATAAACAGTTCTCTGCAGAGTTTCACATCTAGTCTTGAGTACTGCATTCTTCTTGAGACAACAATAGGAACACCAAAGAGCATCACTCGCTCGTAGGCAACAACAGATCCTTGAGATTTCTCCCAGTGCGGTTCGCTGAAGCTTCTCTTAACAAGATCTCCTGCCAGAGCTTCAGCCCATTCAGGATTGATGGCTGCATTCATACGAGCAAAGACTCTGCTTGTTTCAACTAGTTCAGCACTCATGACAGCAGCAGGTAGTTTCTTAGCCAAGGTAGAGCCAGGGAATATGACGAACTTCTTACCGTTAGAACCAAGATATTCATTACTGGTCTTTATTGGCTTGTCGCTCTTTTTTACTAAGTCGCCAGCTTTCTTATCGCTTAGTTGTTTCAAACCAATCTGCGATAACAAACCAGAGAGCAAGCTCTTATGAATTCCATCAGGATCTGATTTGGCACTTCCTGGAATCAAACCAAGAGGTTTAGCAATAGAAGTGATCTGTCTAACTAGGTCTTGCCACTCTCTAACTCTCAGATAGTTCAAGAACTCTGCTTTGCAGAGTCTTCTGAATGCAGAAGAAGAAAGCGACTTCTGTTTCTGCTCTATGTAGTTCCAAAGATTCAAGAGAGTCAGGAAATCGCTTGTCACATCAGTGAATCGAGCATGGGCTTGATCGGCTTGAGGACGCTTGATTACAGGTCTCTCTCTAGGGTCTTGGATGGTAAGACCTGCAACAATGATCATCACTTCACGAACTAGGTCATGCTTCTTGGACTCAAGCAGCATGCGGCCAAAGCGCGGTTCTATGGGCAATCTAGCCAAGTCTTTACCAACAGCAGTTAGCTCAACAACCTTGCTCTTTGGGTCTTTCAAACAACCTAGTTCCCCTAGAAGAGCAAGACCATCTTTGACTCCCCTCTGCTCTGGTGCTTGCAAGAAAGGGAATTTAGTTATCTCACCAAGATCTAGTTGAGCTGCTTGCAGAATTACAGATGCAAGGTTGGTTCTTAAAATTTCAGGATCCGTGAACTCTGATTTAGCTTCATACTCATCTTCTGAATACAACCGAATAACAACACCAGGGCTAGTTCTTCCAGCTCGACCTGCTCTCTGGTTAGCACTTGCCTTAGAGATAGCTTCAATAGGAAGGCGTTGAACTTTAGCCGCAGGTGAATATCTAGAAATACGAGCAGTTCCCGCATCAATTACATATTTAATGTTTGGAATTGTTAGAGATGTTTCTGCAACGTTGGTTGCCAGAATGATTCTTCTTTGTAATCCGGCAAGCTTGCTAGTTTCAAAGACACGGTGCTGCTCAGCAGATGACAACCTCCCATATAACGGGAGTACTTCTGTTCCTTTACCCAGAGCACCAGAAGTGATTCTTCCTTGAATAGCTTCTTGAGCATCTTTGATCTCAGATTCACCTGAGAGGAAAACAAGAACATCGCCTTTAGGTTCTGTTGAAAGTTCATCAAGGGCAGTCAAGATGCCATCAATGTAATCTCGGGCAGTGGTGCTGGCATCAGGATCCGGGTTATCTTCCTCATCTTGGTTGATTGGACGGTATCTGACTTCAATGGGAAATGTTCTTCCAGAGACTTCAATGATGGGAGCATCATTGAAGTGCTTGCTAAATGACTCAGGGTCAATAGTTGCTGAGGTGATGATGACTTTGAGATCGGGTCTTTTAGGAAGAAGCTGTTTGATATAGCCAAGCAGGAAGTCGATGTTTAGGCTTCGTTCGTGAGCCTCATCAATGATGATGGTGTCGTACTGTTCTAGCTTTCTGTTTCTTTGCATGGCATTTAGCAATATGCCGTCTGTCATTACCTTGACCTTGGTCTTAGGTCCTGCTTTGTCTGTGAAGCGAACCTGGTAGCCAACTAGATCACCTAGGTCTACCTTTAGTTCTTCAGCTATACGCTCGGCTACCGCTCTGGCAGCAATTCTTCTTGGCTGGGTGTGGGCAATGCTGTTTCTCCCCAATTCAAGACACATCTTAGGAATCTGGGTGGTCTTACCTGAACCTGTTGCTCCGGCTATAACAACCACCTGGTTGTCCTTAATGGCCTCCAGAATCTCGCTACGGCGAGCGCTAACCGGCAAATCTTGCGGGTAGGTAATCTTCTGGATGTTCACTAGACCAATGGTATTTGGCAGAAGGCTAGTGATTGAGGGTTAGCTGAGTCGGTTTTCCCTTGAAATAAGGGGTTTATCTCTGTTTCGTTCTTATTACAACCCGATGTCAGCAGGGTTTTTGGGGTAATCTCAAAACAATAATAAAAAGATGTGCAATTCGCACTGATCAAAATGGAGGTTGGCTTGAACATCGCCCTCAGAACCGCAATGGGTCGATTCGGTCGAATCTTAGCCGCGTTCACCATACTCATCTCAATATTTGCTGCCCCAGTTCTATCGCAGGCTTCAGCTGCGTCAACTGACGGCTCAGCACTGATCATCACAGGAACAGTAAAGAACGAAAAGAAGCCTGTTGAAGGTGTCGAGTTCCGAATCACAGGTAATGGTCTTGACGAGATTGCAACATCTAACGCTGAAGGTAAATGGATTCTAGAAGTTCAAAAGAAGGGTGTCTACCAGGTAGAGATTCTCCTTGAGTCTTTGCCTAAGGGGGTTGGCCTTCGTGATCCTGAAGCCAATACTCGTGAAGCTAACTTGAACGTCACAAACACCGCAGCCGTTCTCTTTCCTCTAGGTAAAGACACTAGAGTCATTCAACCTATCGGTGACCAGATAATCATTCGTCTCTTTGCTGGTCTAAACCTTGGTCTTCTTCTAGCAGTTGCCGCTATCGGTATCTCATTGATCTTTGGAACTACTGGACTAAATAACTTCGCTCACGGTGAAATGGTTACCTTTGGTGCATTGTTCACTTGGTTATTCCATGTTGAGTTGAAGATGCCTCTGCTAGTGGCAGCTGCCATAACAATTGTTCTCAGCGCTGGTTTTGGTTGGCTCCAAGACTCTGCCCTATGGAAACCTCTTCGAAAGCGGAGACTGGGCCTCAATCAGATCATGATTGTTTCAATCGGTCTATCCATCATGCTTCGCCAGCTCTACATTCTCTTTTTCCAAGGTGATACCAAGGTTCTATCAAGCGAATACGACCTGGTTGTTTTGGGCCCAATCAACACCACAAGTTCATCACTGGTGTCAATGGGTCTTAGCGTGATTGCCCTTGCCTTTGTTGCTTGGTTCCTAACCAGAACCAGAATCGGTAAGGCTGCTCGTGCTGTTTCAGATAACGCAGCTCTTGCAGCAGCCACCGGTATCAACGTAGAACGCATCATTCGAATCGTATGGGTAATGGCTGGAGCTCTTACAGGGCTTGCCGGAATCCTCTATGGACTTCAGTTCCAGGCCAACTACCTACTAGGTGCACAGATCCTTCTGCTCTTGTTTGCATCGGTTACTTTAGGTGGATTGGGTAAGGCTCTTGGAGCAACCGTAGGTGCAATCATCATCGGTTTTGTTGTTGAGCTTTCAGCGCTGTTCATCCCGATTGACCTGAAGTACGCAGCAGCTCTAATCATCCTCATCGTTGTCTTGCTAGTTCGCCCTCAGGGTGTTCTAGGCAAAAAGCAGAGAATCGGATAGGTAAATGGACATTCTAAACATATTGAAACTCGCCCTAGGCGAGATGCTAAGTCCAACCACAATCACTTTCGTGCTTTGTGCATTGGGTCTAGCAGTGCACTTCGGTTTCACAGGACTACTGAACTTCGGTCAGGCTGCTTTCGCAGCTGTTGGAGCTTATGGAATGGTGATCAGCATTGACACCTTGAAGCTACCTCTGTTCTTGGCAGTTCTTATGGGAATTCTTTGCTCAATGATCTTTGCTTTGATTCTAGGTATCCCAACTCTGAGACTTCGTGCTGACTACTTAGCTATTGTGACTATCGCAACAGCTGAAGTATTCAGATACTTCATGACAACTATTGGTTTCTCTAAGGTCACTGGTGGTTCTAACGGACTAAGCCAGTTTGGTTCAGAGTTCTGGGCCATGAACCCTATTCCAGAAGGTAACTACAACTTTGGTTTTGTTTCATACAGAGCAGACCAGCTATACGTATTGATTGTTGGTTGGGGTGCTGTAATTATCGGTGCTCTTATCTTGCGACTTCTTATGCGCTCACCTTGGGGTCGAGTACTAAAGGGTATCCGTGAAGACGAAGATGCGGTTAGAAGCCTTGGTAAGAACGTCTTCTTCTATAAGTTGCAGGCTCTTATGATCGGTGGTGTTTTCGCCAGCATCGGTGGAATGATCTTCGTACTAAACCTTTCTAACGTTCAGCCTCAGGTTTGGACAACAAACTTCACATTCACTATTTGGTCAGTTCTACTTCTAGGTGGAGCTGCAACAATCCTTGGCCCTATCGCAGGTGGAATGATCTTCATCGCAGTGATTAGCGTCACCCAGGGCATCATGAGTGGATTAGTGGAACTTGGCTGGCTTCCATTCCTATCTCAGCCAGACATCGCTCAGATTCGTTTGCTTTTGATTGGTCTATCGCTAATGCTGCTTGTGATCTTTAGACCACAGGGTCTGTTTGGAAACAAAAAGGAGACCCAGTTCAATGGCTAACTCAAAATCTGTATCAGTAGATCAAATCTGCATTGGTGAAGTTGCACCAGGTTGCCGCAAGGTAGATCCGATTCTTATTGCCGATGGTGTGAAGCGTCAGTTTGGTGGACTCACTGCTGTTGATGTTGCTCACGTTGAAATCCCAAGAGGAATGATTACTGCTCTTATCGGACCTAACGGTGCGGGTAAGACAACATTCTTCAACCTGCTAACTGGTTTCGATAAGCCGAACCAAGGCAACTGGTCTTTTGAAGGTCAGAACCTTGCTGGCATGTCACCTTATAAGGTTGCTCGCCTAGGCATGATTAGAACCTTCCAGCTAACCAAAGCACTCAGCCTTCTAACCGTCATTGAGAACATGCGTCTAGGAGCTCAGAAGCAGCCTGGTGAGAGTTTCCTAACTTCTTTGATTCGTCCTCTTTGGATTCGTCGTGAAAAAGAAATCACAGATGTTGCCGACACTTTGCTCAAGAGATTCAAGCTAGATGCAAAGCGTGAAGACTATGCGGCAAGCCTCTCTGGTGGTCAGCGAAAGCTTCTAGAGATGGCTCGAGCGCTCATGAGCGAACCGAAGCTGATCATGCTTGATGAACCAATGGCAGGTGTGAACCCAGCACTTACTCAGAGCCTTCTAGATCACATCAAAGATCTGAAATCAAATGGCACAACAGTTCTATTCGTTGAGCACGACATGCACATGGTTCGCCACATCAGTGACTGGGTCATTGTTATGGCCGAAGGCAAGGTAGTTGCCGAAGGTCCACCATCAACTGTTATGAAGGATCAAGCTGTGATTGATGCCTACCTAGGTGCTCACCACGACACTGACCTTGGCACCATGTCAAAGCCTGTATCAACACGCGCCAAGAAAGGCGACACTAAATGAACAGTCGCGAATTAGTAGTACACGCTGAAAATCTAGAGGCTGGCTACCTACCTGGAATCAACATTCTTAATGGCTGTAGCC
>CALFOB010000163.1 GCA_937919125.1 uncultured Micrococcales bacterium
GTAAGAAATGACCAACTATCCTCTAGCCGGTGGAGGAACAGCAGGGCATGTGAATCCTCTGCTTTCTCTTGCCGATGAAATCACGGCTCAACCGGGTGAGAACAATGTTTGGGCCCTAGGTACAACCGAGGGTCTGGAATCAACACTGGTCCCTGAGCGAGGTTACGAGTTACTGACCGTACCAAGATTGCCAATGCCAAGACGCATCAATGCATATCTGTTCAGATTCCCAACTTTGTTTCTAAAATCTGTTGCCACTGTAAAGACATATCTTGTTGAAAAGAACATAGATGTCGTTGTGGGCTTTGGTGGCTACGCAAGTGCTCCAGCATATCGAGCAGCTAAAGAACTTGGCATCCCTTATGTAGTGCATGAAGCTAACGCTCTTCCGGGTTATGCAAATCGTGTTGGAGCAAGAGGAGCTGCTGCAGTTGGAGTGACCTTCAGCAAAACATCTTTACCTAAAGCTGTAGTAGTTGGCATGCCACTTCGTAAAGAGGTCATTGAAATCACAAAGACTGATATGAAGTTTGAAGCAGATGTCTATTTCGGATTAGATCCGAAGCTCACTACCTTGCTAGTTACCGGTGGGTCACTTGGTGCCAAGCGCATCAACGAAACTATCGAAGCGTCAAAGCAGTTGCTAGAAGCCGCTGGAATTCAAGTTATACACGTAGTTGGCAATAGAGCTGGTTTGGAAGATGTGATTCAAGGTGGTTATCACAGACTCAGTTACTGCAACCGAATGGATTTAGCACTAGCTGCGGCTGACTTTGCTGTTGCCCGATCAGGTGCAGCAACTGTTACTGAGTTAGCTGCTGTTGGATTACCTGCAGTTCTTGTTCCTTATCCAGTGGGTAATGGAGAGCAGAAACTAAATGCTGCCGAGCTTGTCGCTGCGGGAGGAGCAAAGTTAGTTGATGACGCTGATTTCACTCCAGAGTATGTTCGTTCACAACTAATTCCTTTGATTAGTAATGCCAAAGAGATAAAGAACATGCGAGCAAATGCTCTGTCTATAGGTGTTAGAGATGGTTCAGCAAGGCTTCTCAAGCTAGTAAATGGCGTGTTGCTAGGCAAAGACTAGCCAGCCTTATTTAGTCTTAGAGAAATTAAGAGGATTTTATGACCATCAAACCGGATTTCAGCCAAGTAGTTCCCGAGCATCTTGGGCACATCCATTTCATT
>CALFOB010000164.1 GCA_937919125.1 uncultured Micrococcales bacterium
GGAGCTCCACAATTCTGGAAACTACTGAGCCTTTGGAATTTAGTATCAATGTGGTCGGAGTTGTCAAAATATTAAATGTCTTTGCCAACTCGAGTCTCTCGCCAATGTCTAGATCAATGTGAAGCAAGCCTTTTTGCGCTTTCTCTACATTTCCCAACAGAACGGAGGTTTGCTTGCAACTAGAGCAGAAATCGCTTGAGAACTGCAAAAGTGTAAGTTTTTCTCCAAGTTTGACCACTGGTTTGCCATCCTTGGTGGCTCTCAGATCTGACAGGTTAACTTGCTCGCCGTTGCTCACTTTGCGAGCGCGGCCAGATCTGGCAACGAGTAAAACTCCCACAAAAGAAGCAACTAGAACTAATCCGGCTAGCAAAACAAATCTCTGGTCAAGGGGCATGTTCTAAGAATAAGCGTTGCTTGGCAGCCTTATCGAATTCTTACGTTTCATTACTCTCTGACAGCCAACCAGGCCTTAACCCCATCGTTTTAGTTCGCATAGCTGTTCTTCACCGCTAATCTGTATCTATGTCAGAAAAAGATAAAGGCCTCTTTGGCCAGGTACTTGTTGCTCTAGTTACACCTATGACCCCTGAGGGTGAAGTTGACTGGGCTGCTACTGAAAAGCACCTTGATTACGTAATCTCAAACGGTGCTGATGGTGTTGTTGTTACAGGTACAACAGGTGAAACCAGCACACTTACAGACGCTGAAAAGCTTCAACTAGTAAAGGTTGGCAAGAGCGTTGCTGCTGGAAGAGCAAAGATCATTACTGGTGGTGGATCTAACGAAACCGCTCACGCTATTCAGCTTTATAAGGCAAGCGAAGCTGCTGGTGCAGATGGTGTGATGATTGTCACTCCTTATTACAACAAGCCGACTCAGGCCGGTGTGCTAACTCACTTCCGATTGATTGCAGATGCAACTGATCTGCCAGTAATTCTTTACGACATCCCAGGTAGAACTGGTATTCCAATTCAGTTCGAAACTATCCTTCGTGCAGCCAAGCACCCAAACATCGTGGCTATCAAGGATGCCAAGGGCGACTTCGCTCAGGTTTCTAGAGTTCTAAATGAAACTGACTTGCTGTACTTCTCTGGTGATGACAGCAACGTACTTCCACACATCTCAATTGGGGCAACAGGTCTGATTGGTGTTACAGCAAACATCGCACCTAAGGCATACAGAGATCTAGTTGATGCAACTAACCGAAACGATTTCCATTCAGCTCTTGAAGTTCACACAACACTTGAGCCATTGGTAAGAGCAACTATGACTCACGTACCTGGAACTGTTGCTGCCAAATACATTCTTGACGGTCTTGGCTTTATTTCAAGCCCTAGAGTTCGTTTGCCACTAGTCGGACCAGAAGAATCAGAAGCTGCTCGCATTGAAGCAGACATCGACAAGGTCGGAAAGATCTCTGGTTTGGACTTCACTAACTTCCGCCCTGACCGCAATGCTGCTGCAGGTGGTGCTTTGCCTAAGGTTGCGGGCACGACCAGATAGGTCCGTTCATGTTTGATTTATTACCAGCACCACCAAAGCTAAAGCTTGGCACTCTCCGCATCATTCCACTTGGTGGATTGGGAGAGATTGGCCGCAACATGGCTGTCTTCGAAATCAACGGCAAACTGCTCATTGTTGACTGTGGTGTTCTATTCCCTGAAGAACATCAACCAGGTGTTGACCTTATCCTTCCGGACTTCAACTACCTGAACGACAGACTTGATGACATAGTCGGTGTAGTTCTAACTCACGGACACGAAGATCACATCGGTGGAGTTCCATACCTTCTAAAACTTAGAGAAAACATTCCTCTTTATGGATCGGAGCTAACTCTTGCTTTTGTTGATGCAAAGCTCAAAGAACACCGCCTGCACAGCAGTCAATACGTGGTTAGAGAAGGGGATAGGAAGGTTGTTAGTGAATTCGATCTAGAATTCATCGCTGTAAACCACTCCATTCCTGATGCCCTTGCGGTAGTTATTAGAACTTCTGCTGGAACTGTTTTGCACACAGGAGATTTCAAGATGGATCAACTTCCACTTGATAACCGCCTCACTGATCTTCGTGCCTTTGCTCGTATTGGTGAAGAAGGCCTTGACCTGTTCATGTCTGATTCAACTAATGCGGATGTTCCAGGGTTTACCCCACTTGAAAAAGACATTGGTCCAGTAATTGACGATGTGATCTCTAGAACTCCAGGCAAGGTAATTGTTGCCAGCTTCTCTTCTCACGTTCATCGTGTTCAGCAGGTAATCAACGCAGCAGCAGCTCATAACCGTAAGGTTGCTCTAGTTGGTCGGTCAATGGTTAGAAACATGAACATCGCTGAAGATCTTGGCTACCTAGATGCACCAGAGGATATCTTCATTGAGTTCAAGAATGCTGCAAGCATTCCTCAAGATGAGATTGTTTATATGTGTACTGGTTCTCAGGGAGAGCCAATGGCAGTTCTGTCCAAGATGGCTCATGGTGAACATGAGATAACCGTTGGTGAAGGTGACACCGTCATTCTGGCTTCTTCACTGATTCCAGGTAATGAGAACGCGGTTTATCGAGTTATTGATCAACTAACCAGACTTGGTGCAAATGTTGTTCACAAAGGTAATGCCAAGGTTCACGTTTCAGGTCACGCAGCAGCGGGAGAACTTCTCTACTGCTACAACATCTTGAAGCCTAAGAATGCTATGCCGGTGCACGGTGAGTTCAGACACCTAATTGCTAACGGCAAACTAGCTGAACAAACTGGAATCCCATCAGAGCGAGTTCAGATTGTTGAAGATGGTTGGGTAGTTGACCTAGTAGATGGCAAAGCAGAGATTGTTGGAGCTGTTGAATGTGGTCTTTTGTATGTAGATGGCAAAACTGTCGGCAAGATCACTGAAGATGATCTAAAGGATCGTCGAATCTTGTCCCAAGAGGGATTCATTTCGATCTTTGCCGTAATGGACAAAGATTCGGGTCGAATTATTGTTGGTCCTGAGATTAGAGCCAAAGCCTATGCAGAAGATGACCATGTCTTTGATGATGTGAAGCCAATGATTATCAAGGCGCTAGCAGAAGCAGCATCTGAAGGCGTTAGAGATACATACGCCATGCAGCAGGTAATTAGAAGAACTATTGGCACCTGGGTCAACAGAAGCCATAGACGCAGACCTGTAATTATTCCCGTAGTTATCGAAGGTTAATAAGCCCCTGGCGTAACCTTTACCGCCCTGCCTGACCTGTATTGACGGGGGTCGCTGTTATTTTTGAAGGCATGGCTACACGCAAACCTTCTAAACCACGCTCAAGACCGACCGCAGGTCGAGCTAAGGCTAAACCTCAGGCCAGGAGCACCGAGCACAACTGGTTTGTGCGTTCTCTGTTCTGGTTCTATCTAGCAGGGGCAGCAACTATCGGGTTCCTAGCTAGATCCTTTAGCTCTGAGAAGGTAGCCAAGGATGATCGCAGAGATGGGCCTCCATTCCTGCTCTTTCTCCTAGGTGTCATTGGGGCAATTGTTACTTGGTTCTTCGCAGGTGAGCCTGGAAGATCGGAAGAGCGTCGTGTAGGGAAAGAGTGT
>CALFOB010000165.1 GCA_937919125.1 uncultured Micrococcales bacterium
CCCTACGCTGTTGTTCTTGGTGGATCAAAAGTTTCAGACAAACTTGGTGTGATTGATCACCTATTGCCACACGTTAATCAGTTGCTTATTGGTGGGGGAATGGTATTCACATTCCTTGCTGCATTAGGACACAAAGTCGGTTCAAGTCTTCTAGAAGTTGATCAGATTGAAACTGTTCGCGGATATCTAAAGCGTGCTGAAGCACTTGGTGTTGAAGTTGTTCTACCAACCGATATTGTTGTAGCCAGTAAGTTCGGTGCCGATGCTGAAGTAGCAATCACTAAAGCTTCGGAGATTGAAGAGACACCTTTCGGTGCAACGGGTCTAGGCTTGGACATTGGTCCAGATAGTGCTTTGGCATTTGCCGAAGTTATTCGTAATGCCAAAACTGTTTTCTGGAATGGACCTATGGGAGTCTTCGAGATTGAAGCTTTCGCTAATGGAACAAAGCAAGTTGCTCAAGCGCTCAGTGAAGTTGATGGACTTTCGGTCGTCGGCGGAGGAGATTCTGCTGCTGCGGTTCGTATTCTAGGTTTTGAGGACTCTGCTTTTTCACACATCTCAACAGGTGGTGGAGCTAGCCTAGAGTTCCTTGAAGGAAAGACAATGCCAGGATTAGAGGTTTTGAAGTGAGCGTAGAAAGAGTTCCATTCATTGCAGGTAACTGGAAGATGAACCTAGATCACCAGCAGGCAATTGCCTTGGTCCAGAAACTATCTTGGACACTGGCTGATGCCAACCACGATTTCACCAAGACCGAAGTTGCTGTGTTCCCTCCGTTCACAGACCTACGAACAGTTCAGACCCTCATCAGTGCTGAAAAGTATTCAATCTCACTTGGAGCGCAGGATCTAAGCCAGCACGATTCAGGCGCTTACACAGGTGACATCTCCGGTGCTTTCTTGAAGAAACTTGATGTTCAGTACGTGCTAATCGGACACAGTGAACGCCGTAACTACCACCACGAAGATAACGCTCTAGTTCAGGCTAAGGTTGCAGCGGCATTCAAGCACGGGCTTGTTCCAGTGATCTGTGTTGGTGAGACTCTTGAGGAACTAGAGGCTGAGGGCCAGAGTGCTGTTCCAGTCAGACAGATTCTTGCTGCTCTATCAGGTCACGCCAAGGTAGGTGAGTTCATTGTTGCTTACGAGCCTGTTTGGGCTATTGGCACCGGTCAGGTAGCAACAGCTGAGCAGGCTGCAGCTGTTGCAGGCAAGATTAGAGAAGCGATTGAGGGGCTTTTGGGTCCTGAAGTAGCCCAGAGCACAAGAATTCTCTATGGAGGCTCTGTGAAGGCCGCTAACGTAGCCGGTTTCCTTAGAAGTCCTGAAGTAGACGGTGTTTTGGTTGGCGGAGCCAGTCTAGACGTTGAAGAGTTCTCAGGCATATCTCGCTTCCTAAAGCACCTAACCTTATAATTTACAAGGGAGATTACCCGTCTCCCGGAAACGAAAGAACAGACAAATGACCGGAATTATCATCGCTTTGAACATCCTTCTAGGTGTTACAAGCTTGCTTCTAACCCTCCTTATCCTTCTACACAAGGGTCGTGGTGGAGGTCTTAGCGACATGTTCGGTGGTGGAATCAACAACACCATGGGTTCCTCAGGTGTAGCAGAGCGCAACTTGAACCGCATCACAGTCATCCTAGGTCTGGTCTGGGTAGTAACAGTGATCATCCTTGGCCTAGCGTCAACTTATTCTTGGGTATAACTTATGAGCGGTAATACAGCAGCGATTAGAGGTTCACGAGTTGGAGCTGGCCCAATGGGCGAGCAGGACAATGGTTTTCAAGCTGAGCGAGTTACTATCAGCTATTACTGCTGCAACAACCACACTTTTTCATCTTCATTCGCTTCAAGCGTTGATGCAGCAGAACTACCAGTAGAGCAAGATTGCCCTCACTGTGGTCTTCCTGCAGGTCAAGATAAAGATAATCCTCCTCAGATCGCCAAGCACGAGCCTTACAAAACACATCTTGCTTACGTCAAGGAAAGAAGAACTGCTCAGGAAGCTAAAGATCTTCTTGATGAGGCAGTTGCTTTAGTTCGAGAGAGACGTATTCGTCTTTTGGCTGAGGCCAAGGCAGAAGCTAAGAAAGCTGCAAAAAAGAAAGCTTAGTTAGCAGCTCCAAAAAGCAGCACCGGCAGCTTCATCCACAATCCAAAGTGTCTCGCCTTGAGCTTCGACTTTTGCAGCAGGAAGAGCGCAATCAGGATCCTTGTGAACAGATTCAACAGCTTCTGCTTTATCAATTCCAGCAACTACAAACAGAACTTTGTCTGATCTATTTATCAGATCCATGCTGAAACTCAGTCGCTGGGGTGGAGGTTTTGGGGAACCTTCAACGGCGACAATCAAATCGCTATTCCACTCGTTGCCAGGGAAAAGTGATGCCACATGGCCGTCAGGACCCATCCCAAGAATCGTTAGATCCATTGCAGGTTTTGTTTCACCGAAAATATTCTCAATGTGTTCTTGGAATTGAGCTCTTGCGGTTGCAAGTTCAAGCCCATCATCGGCTGACGGAAAAGGGTAGACGTTCAAAGAATCAAGGTTCAAAGAACCAGCCATCGAGTTCTTAGCTTGAATGAAGTTGCGGTCATTTGAATCGCTAGCCACGAATCTTTCATCACCCCACCAGAAGTGAACTTTGGAAAGATCAATCTGGTAATCCAAGAGAGATCTACCCAGAGTCTCGAGGGTTAGGATTCCAACGGTTCCGCCAGTTAGTGCAACATGTGCTGCTGCTTTGCGTGATAGAACTTCCGCTATGGTTTCGAGAACTTCAGCAGCAGCTTGAGTTGCAACATCCTGTGCATTGACTGCTCTACGAACCTCAACCGATTTCATTTGATTCCCTGGATTACTTGTTCTTGAAACCAGAAAGAATCAGTGCACCGAAAGCGTCATCACTGTCGAGGCGACGAAGGTCTTCAATCAGACAGTCACGCAAAGATCTGCGAGGAAGGTTGATGTCTCTAGTTGGTTGAAGAGGTTGGATCAGTGTTGCCACGTCAGGAACGTTTCGAACGATTTCAATGTCGCCAGATTCGCGCTGAAGCTTTACACCCTTGATGCCAGAAACAGCTTTACCTCTATCAGTTCGCACAAGTTCGACTTCAACGTTTAGCTTTAGACCGAGCCATGCAGCGAGAAGATCCGTGCTTGGTGAGTCAACCGCACCGGTAACAACAACCTTGGTAATTGGGTCATATGGAGGCTGATCTAGGATGGCTGCTAGCTGTGCTCGCCAAAGAGTCAGTCTGGTCCATGAGAAGTCACTGTCGCCTGGCTCATAGTTGTTAGCCAATGAAACTAGCCATGCGTGTGGATCTTTTTGTGAGGCAGCGTCAGTGATTCTTCTTTGGGCAATGCGACCGATCGCAGACTTAGATGGCTTTGTAGGTGCTTCACCAGGCCACCAAGCCACAACAGGTGCGTCTGGAAGTAGTAAGCCAGTAACAAGGCTTTCTGGATCGCTAGCGGCTTCGCCATAGGCTCTTAGGACGATGACTTCCGAAGCTCCGGCGTCTCCACCAACACGAATCTCAGCATCAAGGCGAGGTTCATCAGTAGTTTGAGTGTCTTCATCAGCAAGAACGATAATTCGACATGGGTGGGCTCTAGAAGCCTCATTCGCTGCCAGAATTGCTTCTTCGATGCCGGAGAACTTAGTTTGAACTAGGAGAGTGAGAACACGGCCAAGAGCTACCGCTCCACCCTCTTCTCGAATGGTCACGAGCTCTCTCGAGATCAATGATGTGGTTGTGTTACTTAGATTCTTGATCATGGACGTCTCCAAGCTCGGCCATCAGCGGCCATCATATTGTCAGCTGAATCAGGTCCCCATGTTCCTGGTCTGTAAGGTTCAGGCTTGCCATTGTTTGCCCAGTACTCTTCGATTGGGTCAAGAATCTTCCAAGAAAGCTCAACCTCTTCATGTCTTGGGAAGAGTGGTGGGTCTCCTAGAAGAACGTCAAGAATCAGTCTCTCGTAGGCCTCAGGGCTAGCTTCTGTGAACGCGTGGCCATAACCGAAGTCCATGGTCACATCTCTAACCTGCATGCCTACACCTGGGACCTTAGAGCCAAATCTGATAGTCACACCTTCATCAGGCTGCACTCTAATAACTAGAGCGTTTTGACCAAGAGCTGAAGTTTGACTCGCGCCAAAGATTTGCTGTGGTGCACGTTTGAACACAACTGCAATCTCGGTCACTCTTCTACCTAAGCGCTTTCCCGCTCTTAGATAGAAAGGAACACCAGCCCATCGACGAGTGTTGATGTCTAACCTCATGGCAGCAAAAGTTTCTGTAACTGAATCAGGATTCATACCGTCTTCGTCTAGGAAACCGGTAACTTTTTCGCCACCTTGCCAGCCGCCGACATATTGTCCTCTCGAAGTGTGCTTTCCTAGATCCTCCGGAAGTCGAACTGCAGAAAGTACTTTCTCTTTTTCAGCACGAAGATCCGCAGCGTCAAATGACACTGGTTCTTCCATTGCTGTTAGAGCTAAGAGTTGGAGAAGGTGGTTCTGAATAACGTCTCTAGCGGCGCCGATACCGTCGTAGTAACCGGCTCGACCGCCAACACCGATGTCTTCAGCCATTGTGATTTGAACGTGGTCAATGTAGTTGTTATTCCAAAGCGG
>CALFOB010000166.1 GCA_937919125.1 uncultured Micrococcales bacterium
TCACGGTAAGACCAGACAACAGCTGCTAGACCTAGGAAGATACCCATAGCGATAACACCGAATACAACGGTTGGGAATGGGTAGGTTACGTGTACTGTGTGGCCTTCAGCTTCTTGAGCTAGTAGTTCTAAAAACTTCAATTTATCTCCTATAACGATTACTTCAAATCTACCCTAGAGGTGCTAGAAATGGGGACTCTAGGCCCTTGACTGGCCTGTTCCACGCACTAACCACTTGGTGCTGGTAAGTTCTGTTAGACCCATAGGTCCTCTTGCATGCAGTTTCTGGGTAGAAACTCCAACCTCAGCACCAAAGCCAAACTCGCCACCATCTGTGAACCTGGTTGAAGCATTGACCATAACTACCGCTGAATCCACTCGAGCTAGGAATTCTTCAGCATTCTCTGCATCCTCAGTGATGATGCTCTCTGTGTGAGCAGTTGAATACTTCTTGATGTGATCAAGTGCCTCTTCAAGGCTGTTTACTACCTTGACCGATAGATCAAGTGAATAGTATTCGGTTGACCAATCAGCTTCCACAGCCTCAACAGCCTGAGGGAATACTCTTCTGACTCGCTCATCACCGTGGATAACAACACCGTTAGAGGCAAGCTTCTCTAGAACAGGAACTAATACTCTGTCCACGGCATCTGTGTGAACTAGGAGGGTCTCTAGAGCATTACAGACAGAAGGTCTTTGAACTTTAGCGTTGTTTACGATATCTAGTGCGTAATCGAGTCTTGCAGTTGCGTCTAGGAAGATGTGGACAACGCCATCTCCTGTTTGAATAACTGGCACTCTAGATTCTTGAACCACGGTCTGAATAAGGTTGGCTGATCCTCTAGGGATAAGCACATCAATCAAACCAGTTGCTTTCATCATCGCTTCAGCACCGTCACGACCATACTCATCAACGCTCTGAATAGCTTCAGGGTTGTGGTTGTTGGTTGTGAAAGCTTCTCTAAGTATTGAAACTAAAACCTTGTTTGTGTTTTCAGCCATAGAACCACCACGAAGGATTATTGCGTTACCCGTCTTGATCGCCATACCAGCAATGTCGATTGTCACGTTTGGTCTGGCTTCATAGATAGCACCGATTAGACCAAATGGAACTCTAATCTCTTTGATACTTAAGCCATTAGGTCTGGTGATGTCTCTAACTAGTTCACCGATTGGATCGTTTATTTCAATTAGCTCCGCTAGAGCAAACTTCAGTGAGTCGATTCTCTCAACGCTTAGGGCCAGACGGTCTTGGAGACCCTGTGAGACTCCAGATTCTTTAGCAAGCTTTAGGTCTAAGTGGTTAGCAACAAGAATCTCTTCAGATCTAGAAGTCAACAGCACGGAAACGCTCTTTAGGATTTCATTCTTCTGAGCAGTTGTTAGAAGACCTAGAGCAGAAGAAGC
>CALFOB010000167.1 GCA_937919125.1 uncultured Micrococcales bacterium
GCTAGTGACTGGAGTTCAGACGTGTGCTCTTCCGATCTAAGATAGCTTCTGAGATACCGTGAGTAACCATCAGGGTAGTAGCTGGCTTCTCTGTCCAGATGCGAAGCAGTTCAAGATTGAGACGTTGCCTAGTCATGTCATCTAGAGCACCAAATGGTTCATCTAGTAATAGAACAGATGGTTGAACAATAAGTGCTCTAGCAATAGACACACGCTGACGCATACCACCGGATAGCTGAGCGGGCTTAGCCTTCTCAAAGCCTTGTAGGCCAACAAGTTTGATGATGTCTTCTAGAACTTTAGGGTCTAGTTCTTCACCAGAGATTTCTAGAGGAAGTTTGATGTTTGATTCAACACTTCGCCAAGGAAGTAGAGCTGAATCTTGGAATGCAATACCTAGTTCATGGTTCTTACGAAGATCTTGAGGATCTTTGCCATCAACTGTTGCAAAGCCAGAGGTAGGGGTTTCAAGCCCTGCCAGAATCCTAAGGATGGTTGACTTGCCGCAACCAGATGGACCTAATAGGGATAGGAATGAGCCCTTATCGCTATGGAGGGAAGCATTGTCGATAGCGACAATCTTCTCTTTACCAATTTTGAAGGTCTTAGATAAATTGGAAATGGTGATGCCACTGCCCAGAGCATTACTCTGAGCAGTGGCATCGGAAGTGCTAGACATTTTGTGAATTAGCCCTTTAGTTCTGGGTTTTCATCGTAAACCTCTTTTAGAAGGCTCATGTCGAATAGCTGGTCAGCAGTGATTGTGTAACCAGCAGCCTTTAGGGTTGCTAGGTTCTGAGCAATCATTGCATCGCTGATTGTGAATAGACCATTAGCTGTTGTCTCTTCTGTCTGAACAAGGATCGCGTTCTGAGTCTCTGACTGGTAGTACTCTTTGTCAGCGTTCAGACCTAGGTCCTTACCGTAGACGGTTAGAGCAAGATCTGCTCCACCCTTTGAGTCAGCAATTGCATCTTTCCAACCAAGGATTGTTGCCTTTAGGAATGCCTTTAGAGCTGCACGGTTGTTGTCAATTGAGTCCTGAGTAACAACAAAGCTCTCAGTAACAAATGGAAGACCGTTGTCAGCAAAAAGTAGGTTTGTAACTTCCTGGGTTTGTCCAACAACGAATGATTCGTTTGTTACATAAGCCAAGAAACCATCAACTTCACCGTTTACTAGTGGGGCTGGATCGTACTGAACAGGAACCTTAGTTACCTGAGAAGCTTCGATACCGTTTGCCTTTAGCAATGCGTCGAACAATGTCTCGTTAGGACCAGCCTGAACACCAATTCTCTTACCAATTAGGTCCTGAATGGTTGCAATGTTTGCACCATTCTTTAGAGACAAAATGGTGAATGGGTTCTTCTGGTAGGTAGTACCAATGATCTTTAGAGGAGCGTTCTCACCCAAGATGATTGGAGTTGTTGAGATTGGGTTAGCAATACCAACTAGAGCGTTACCTGAAAGAACTTCAGCTTCTGTTGCTGCAGGACCTGCAACTAGGTTTACTGATGAGAATCCAGCGTCTGTGTAGTAACCGTTCTCTACTGCGAAGAACTCACCAGCAAACTCTGAGTTCTTGATCCAAGAAAGCTGAACGTTTAGCTCTCCGAAATCTGCCTTCTCGGCTGGTGCACAACCGGTTAGAGCTAGTGCTGCTACTGCAAGTGAAGCTGATAGTGCTGTGATGCGGCCTTTTAGGCTTAATTTGGATGTAGTCAATTGACTAACCTTTCGATGGGTTATTGAATGAGGTGAAACAGTGATAACCCGTCATACAACTGTGGGCTTTGAGTCCCGTTATCCAGTTCTGACGTATCTATACTTTGGCATACAAATACAGGCCGACACGCCTAAACCTGAAAACTAACCCTTAAAAACCAAGAAATTTTCTCAAAATAGTCCATCAACCCAACCCAATAAACCAAGTCGAAGAATGTAGTAATCTAGGGGGAGTTACACGGGCCTATGGCGCAGCTGGTAGCGCACCTGCATGGCATGCAGGGGGTCAG
>CALFOB010000168.1 GCA_937919125.1 uncultured Micrococcales bacterium
GTCGAGAAGTAGCAGGTCAGGCTTTTCTAGAAGCAACTTACAAAGAGCCACACGGCGGCGCTCACCACCAGACAGGTGGGTAACCGGAGTGTCACCTGGAGGGCAACGAAGTGCATCCATTGCTTGCTCTAGTTGGTTATCCAGATCCCAAGCATCTAGATGATCAATCTCTTCTTGAAGCTTGCCCATTTCTTCCAACAAAGTGTCGTAGTCGGCATCTGGGTTAGCAAGTTCAGCACTGATCTCGTTGAAACGATCAACCTTTGATTTGATGTGTGCAACAGCTTCCTCAACGTTTCCAAGAACTGTCTTCTCCTCGTTTAGAGGAGGCTCTTGTAGAAGGATTCCTACTGTGTGACCTGCAGACAATCTGGCTTCACCGTTGGAAGGTGTGTCCATGCCAGCCATAATCTTCAGAACTGTTGACTTACCTGAACCGTTAGGGCCAACAACACCAATCTTTGCTCCAGGGTAGAAAGCAATGGTCACATCATCGAGGATGACCTTATCCCCGTGCGCCTTACGGGCTTTGTGCATTTGGTAGATGAATTCAGCCATTATTGGTCCTTTAAAAGATAAATGCGACACTCACAATCAAGCACGCTCGGAGATAAGTATATCCGAAGGTGATTAGGGGTCAGGTTCCCAATCATGGTTATTGAAAGTGAGTGTCGCACACCAGCAGCTGGACTTTAGGGCAAGGGGCTGCTGGATCCTATTGACTAGCTATTGGCTAGGGCCTTTTCTTTACCTTTAGAAGTGGCAGGTGCTACTTGTTCTGCTTCAACATCATCAGGTGCTGGAGCAACCTCCTGGTCAATCTCTTGAGTCTTCACAGTTCTTGTGTAAGTAGTTGAACCCCAAACCAGGTCATGGCCGATACTCTCTGCCTCTAATTCAACAGAGGTGCCAGCTCTTTCACCGTTATCCCAGTCTCTGACGCGAAGTCTTCCCATAACCAGAATGCGATCCCCTTTGGAGATGGACATTGATGAGTTGACCGCTAGCTGACGGAAAGATGTGACGGTGAACCAATTGGTCTCTGCTTCAACCCAACGGTTCAGTGTTCTATCGAATTTGCGAAGAGATGCGGCTAGACGAAACGAAGTGATTGGAAGTCCGTCTTGCGTGACTAGATGTCTTGGAGTTGTTGCCACGAGTCCTGTGACACTGTATTGATCTGACATTTGTTGCCTTTCTGAAAAGTATTCATAACTGATTCAGAAAGATTGCCAAGAAAACTAATTTGCTGCTTTAGTTTTCCACAACCAAGAAATTACTTTAGGTACTCAGTGAAAGAAGCTCGAGTCTTTGCCATCTTGCCGCTAACAACACTTTGGCAATACGCATTACCTGGATTCTTAGAGAAGTAATCCTGGTGATATTGCTCGGCTGCCCAAAAGATTTCAAGAGGCTGCAGTGTGGTGACTATTTCGCCTTCCCACATCTGAGCTGCGCGCTCGAGAGCTTTTTCAAAAATCTCTTTTTGTTCTTCGCCTTGGTAGAACATTGCTGATCTATAGCTTGAACCAATGTCGTTCCCCTGACGGTTTAGCTGCCTTGGGTCGTGAACTGTGAAGTAAAGATCTAGAACTACATCAGAGCTGATGATTGACTCATCGAATATGATTTTGGCAACTTCTGCATGCCCTGTCTTTTCGCTACAAACTTCTTCATAGGTTGGGTTGCTGGTATGCCCACCGGCATATCCACACTCAACATCGATGATTCCCTTGAATTGAGAAAAGGAAGAATCAAGACACCAGAAACAACCACCGGCAAGTACGTATTCAGTCATGTCTCTAGCCTAGGGTTATTAGGTGAGCAGAGTAGCCAACCGAAACCCAGCAGTTGGGATAACTGCAGTATCTTTTGCAGCCCTAATGTTCGGCTTCAATGCCTCTAGCGTAAAGATCATTCTTGGCACCGAAATAAGCCCTGAGCAGCTAGTGCTATTCAGAACTGCCATCACTGCCCTTATTGCAGGAATAGTTCTGTTCTTCACCAATAAGAAGGCCTTCAAGATAACCAAGAAAGAACTACCTGTACTGGTCTTCTATGGAATCTTTGGTATTGCACTGATGCAGTGGTCATACTCAAACGCAGTTAGCTTGCTCCCAATCAGCGTGGCTCTACTAATCGAATACACCGCTATCGTCATTGTTCCTTTAGTTTCACTACTCCTATTCAAAGAGAAAGTGCGTCCAAGACTTTGGTTCGGAATTGCCGCTGTTCTTATAGGGCTAGCAATTGTTAGTAACGTATGGAACTCGGCATTGAACCCAGTGGGTGTTGCCTGGGCTTTTATGGCTGCTGTCTGTCTAAGCATCTATTTCCTTATTGGTGAACACACTCAACGCAAGCGTGATGCCATGTCAACGCTCTTCTACACCTTCGCAGTAGCAGCTATCTTCTGGACAGTTATCAACTTCATCAACCCAGGCAAGATGATCGACATAAACCTAGAGTTCAATCTGGGTGGGAACCTAAGCGGTATTTCAATGCCAGTTTGGGCAGGCTTGCTTTGGATTGGACTGATGGGTTCATTTATCCCAATGCTTTTGGACTACATAGCCCTAGGAAACCTCTCAGCTACCGCAGTGGGTGTCATAGCAACTGCCGAGACAGTCTTTGCCACTATCTTCGCTTGGGGTTGGCTAAATGAATCAATGACAACTCTTGAGGTAATTGGCGGTTTAATAGTCGTAGCGGGAATCATTCTTGCTGAAACCTCGAGAACAAATTCAATTAAGGTCTAAATGTCTAAGCGTGAAATCAGCAACAACTCTCTAGCAATGATCGCAACCGTTGCTCTAGTTGGAATACTTGCCTCGGCTATTGGATTCTTCAGCCCTGACTACTGCACTGTTCCTCAGCAGGATGACTGGACATCTTGCGAGGCAATTGCCCAGCAACGAAACATTGGCTCTATTGTCTTGTTTGTTGCCTGTGCCCTAGGTTTTGTTCTTTCTATTGCTAAACGACGTAAGCC
>CALFOB010000169.1 GCA_937919125.1 uncultured Micrococcales bacterium
ATGGTCGCCCCTTGCACAACCTTCTCACTCTCGAACGCTTTGGAGAATTGGGTGTCTTTGGAAGAGTAATTGACGTTCAAAAGCCAGCCAGCCTGGGATTTCGGCGACATAGCATCTAGTGCGGCAGCAGGAATTGTACTGATTGTTAGATCTTGAGCATCCCCATATTCGCTTAGTTCCTTGAGCATGAGTTCAACGCCTAATTGACTAGCCAATTCCTTGATAGCCACTGTCTTTGCAAGATCGCGAACATACACGACAACGCTTGCCTGCGGAGCTTTTCTACTAACAGCGAAAAGGGCTGATTGTGCTGTGGCACCGGCACCAAGAATGGAGACATTCTTAGTTTCTGGTCCCAATCCATCCCTAAGTGCCATTTCGATTCCGAAAACATCTGTGTTGTATGCCGCAAACCCATCTGAAACTCTCACCAAAGTATTTGCAACCCCAAGTAGTTTCACAATCGAATCGACACTAGAGGCAAGTTTGGCGGCTTCAAGCTTCAACGGCATAGTCACACTAAGCCCAGACAACTCTTTGCCATCGCCATCAACAAAGTCTTCTAAAGTGCCTTCAGGAACTTGGTGTCTTGTGTAGTCCCAGTCAAGACCTAAGAACTTATAAGCAGCTGTGTGAATGGCTGGAGAGAGGCTGTGGTCAATTGGATTGCCGACTACCGCGAAGTGTTTACTAGTCATTCCAACCTGGGTTCTCAATTAGCCATTTTCGCCAAACTGCAACAGCTGCTTGATGTTGGGCATAAGTTTCACTGAACACTGTCTCACCGGTTTTCAGATTTACTGAAACGAAATAGAACCAAGGACCTTCGGCAGGATTCAGCGCTGCGTCGATTGCAAGAGCACCAACACCTGAGATTGGGCCAATAGGCAAACCTGGGTATTTATAGGTGTTGTAAGGATTCGCATCTGCTCGATCAGCTTCTGAAGTTTGGAATGTGTTACCGCCAACACCATATGAAACTGTTGCGTCAGATTGCAATGGCATGTTCGCGTTTAGACGATTAGTGAACACTCTAGAGACTTTATAAAAGTCTTGCTCAAATCTAGCTTCACGTTGGATTACTGAAGCCAAAGTAAGAACTCGATGCCAGTCTTTTTCTGGAACGCCATCTTCACGAAGTTGCTCTTTGGTTCTAGAAACCAAGACATTAAGGATTTCACGAGCTGTATAGGAGGGATCAAACTTGTATGTGGCAGGGAAAAGATAACCTTCGAGTGACGGTGCTTCAGCAGGAATTCCGAAGTCCGTGTAGTTCTTTGCTTCTCTTTCAAAATCGGCAACAGGTATCTTGGTGGCTTGAGACAGCGCTTTGAACACAGATCCCAGACGAAGGCCTTCTTTGATTGTTACCTTATTCGTAACCGAGTTAGTTGGATCTACTAGGTAAGAGATTGCTGAAGGAGAAGAAATCTTTGCAGGCACAAGATAGGTGCCAGGAAAGAAAGTTGGATTCAAAGCATAGATTGTGCGCAAGGTGATGTCGTAACTTTTAGTTACTCCAGATTCAACTAGAGCCTTTGCAACATCAGTTCCAACGTCGCCACGTTTGATAACAACGTTCACTTTTGCTTCGCCAAGACCACCGTATTCGGCCCCAGTCATCCCCTCAATGAACCCGCGCACTGCGACTCGGTTCACATAAGCAGTTACTCCGAAAACAAGGCTGATACCAAGAACGACTGCAAGAAGTCTTGAAGGGAACCTCTTTTTAGGACGAAGGTTCCGACGAGATTCAAATAATTGATCACTCATTGCGCTCCCTCCATTCCTCAATAGTTAATCCTCCTGCTAAACCAGTATTCTTCTCAACACTAAGGGCAAACTCTAAGATTGCGACGGCAGCCATCTGGTCAATCGTTGCTCTGGCATCTTTCTGGCTCTTACCAATCTGCTTCAGCTGGTTATTTGCCATAGAGGTTGTTAAGCGTTCATCTACTAGGCGAACTTTGAGCCCAAACTTTTCCTCTAGAGCTTCAGCAAAGCTCACGGCATCTTGAGTTGAGAGGGTTGACTTACCCTGAAGATTGATCGGGACACCTACATATATCTCGAGTAACTCCCCTGCATCCGCGGCAGCAGCTATAACAGATTCAACTGAATCTGCGAGGCTGTCCAACCTGGCAACGGTGGCTAAAGGGCTTGCAAGAATGGCGTGAATGTCTGTGACCGCTAGGCCGATTCTTGCCTGTCCAACATCAACTCCTAGACGTCTACCAGGACGAATCAATTAGCGAAGGCTCTCAGTGATTGCAAGAAGAGCTTCCTCGATCTTGCTGGCATCAGATCCGCCACCCTGAGCCATGTCAGGCTTACCGCCACCGCCACCGCCAAGGATCTGCGAGGCTAGACGAACTAGGTCTCCTGCCTTGGCACCCTTGTTCTGAGCGTTTTGGTTAGCAGCAACAATAACAACAGGCTTACCTTCAATAGAAGATGCCAGAGCAATTACGGCTGCTTGACCTTGAAGTTCGTCACGAAGTTTCAAAGTTAGATCTCTAAGTGCATCACCTGAAGGGACGTTTTCAATCTCTTTAGCAAGAACTTTGTATTCACCTGAAGAAGTCACTGACTTTAGAAGTTCAGGAACGAGACCGGCAAGTTTCTGACTTTGAACAACGGCTAGCTGACGCTGCATGTCCTTTACTTCAAGAAGCAATGCCTCAAGTTTTTCACTTGCTGAAACTGGTGAACTCTTTAGTTGCTCAGCGATTTTGTGAAGGAGAACTCGCTCTTGAGTTAGAGATCTAAGTGCCTCAATACCAACAAGCGCTTCAAGACGACGAGAACCTGAACCTACTGAAGATTCATTGGTAATTGAAACTAGACCAATCTGAGCACTTCTAGATACGTGTGTACCACCACAGAGTTCTCTTGACCAAGGTCCGCCAATCTGAACGACTCTTACACTCTCATCGTAGGTTTCACCAAAGAGAGCAACTGCTCCCCATTCCCTAGCTTCAGGCAATGACATAAATTGAGCTGAGACAGCAAGGTCAGATCTAATTGCGAGGTTTGCAATCTCTTCAATTTCTGACTTGGTCTCTGCAGATAGTGCTTGGGTCCAAGAGAAGTCGAGACGCATATACCCAGGCTTGTTATAAGAACCAGACTGCAAAGCAGTTGGTCCAAGAGCTTGTCTAAGAGCTGCGTGCACAACGTGAGTTGCAGAGTGAGCTTGCGCTGCACCTAATCTCCAGTCAGCATCAACTGCAGTCGTTGCAACTAGGCCAACACCTACTTCTCCGGTCTTGACCAAAGCCTTGTGAGAAACAAGACCCTTGACTGGTTTTTGAACATCTAGAACTTCAAGTGAGAAACCATCTCCGTAAATTGTTCCGGCGTCAGCTGTTTGACCACCAGATTCTGCATAGAAAGAAGTCTCATCAAGAATTACTTCAACAACAGAACCTGCAATTGCTTTGGTGACTTGCTGACCATCACTAATGATTCCTAGAACTTTACCGCTTGAAACTAGCTCTTCGTAACCTGTGAACTTGGTTACTCCCTGCATTCTGAAATCGCCATAAACAGAAAGGTCAGTGTTGCCAGCCTTCTTCATCTTGGCGTCAGCCTTAGCTCTGTTCTTCTGCTCGCTCATTAGAGATGTGAAATCATCGCGGTCAACTGTTAGGTCGTTCTCTTCAGCAATTTCAACGGTTAGATCGATTGGGAATCCATAGGTGTCATGCAGCAAGAAACTTGTTTCACCTGAAAGAGATTTTTGTCCAGCTGCTTTTGCAGTTGCAATAGCAGTCTCAAGAACTTGAGTTCCTGAGGTAAGTGTTCTAAGGAATGCTTCTTCTTCAGCCAAAACAGTTGTGTTGATTCTCTTGAACTCGGTTTCTAGTTCAGGATAGGCATCAACCATTGCATTCTTTGAAGTTTGGAATAGCTTTCCGAACACTGGCTCATTAACACCAAGTAGACGCATCGCACGAACAGTTCTTCTTAGTAGACGACGAAGAACGTATCCACGACCATCGTTACCTGGTGAAACACCATCGCCAATAAGCATCAAAGCACTTCTAACGTGGTCGGCAACAACGCGGAGTCTGATGTCGTCTTCTTCGTTTGCTCCATAAGTCTTGCCAGCAAGTTCAGCTGCTAAATCAAGAACGGGTCTTACCTGATCGATTTCATATAGGTTCTCAACACCTTGCATCAAGAATGCAACGCGCTCAAGACCCATACCGGTATCGATGTTCTTGCTAGGAAGTTCACCTAGGATTTCAAAATTGTCTTTACCTGATCCAAGCCCACGCTCATACTGCATGAAAACGAGGTTCCAGATTTCGATGTAACGGTTCTCATCTGCTTCAGGTCCACCCTCAACACCGTAGGCAGGTCCTCTATCGTAATAGATTTCTGAACAAGGACCAGCTGGTCCTGGTTGACCTGTTGACCAGTAGTTATCGGCCATGCCACGCTTTTGAATGCGTTCAAGAGGTATCTCAGACAGTTCCAGCCACAGAGCAATTGACTCATCATCATCCTGGTAAACAGTTGCCCATAGCTTGTCTTTCTCTAAACCAAGACCGCCCTTATCAACTGAAGATGTAAGGAATTCCCAAGCGAAAGAAATCGCGTCACGCTTGAAGTAATCACCAAATGAAAAGTTTCCGTTCATCTGGAAGAAAGTTCCGTGACGGGTTGTCTTACCAACTTCTTCAATGTCTAGAGTTCGCACACACTTCTGAACGCTGGTAGCTCTAGCGTAAGGTGCTGGCATCAAGCCGGTCATGTAAGGAATGAAAGGAACCATTCCAGCAACAGTGAAAAGTAATGAAGGGTCTTCGCTTATTAGAGAAGCGCTAGGAACAACTACGTGGTCTTTGCTCTCAAAGAAATCAAGCCATCTCTTTTTGATTTCAGCAGTCTTCATTTGGAAATTTTCGGCTTTACCGTCTTGGAAGCTTTCGCTTCTTGTTCTTTGTAACCTTCAGTAACTGCGTTAGCGAAAGTTTTGATCTTTACGCCTGTTTCATTGAGAGCTCTTTTAGTTTCTGGGTTGGCTTCAATGTGTCGTGAAAGATAGACACCAGCAGCAACGCCAGCTATGAAGACGAATGTCTTGCGCAACTTACTACTTCTTCTTTCCCATTAGTCCGCTAACACTGCGAACAATTTCGCCTACACGCATTAGTGGTCCACCAATGGTGGATGTGAAGGAAGTAATTAGTGAATTCAAGTTTGTGGTCGCGTCAACTACGTTGTCGGTGATGACGTCGATTTTCTCAAGCTGTTTGTTTGTGAGCTTTGTTGTTTCTGTGAGCTCAACAAGAAGAGGACCAACGGTCTCTCCTGTTTCACGAATAGTTGCAGAAGTTGCGTCTAATAGTTTGGAAACCTTGATCAGAACTAGCACCAAAAAGATAACTAGAACTGCAAAGGCACCCGCCCAAATTAGAGCTGCAACTTCTGCACCATTCATGTTTAATTCCTTATCGACTAGCGAGCAGCGTAGTACTCAACAACAAGCTGTACTTCACAGGTAACTGGAACTTCAGCGCGCTTTGGACGACGAAGAAGTGTTGCCTGTAGCTTGTCTAGTTCAACTGAAAGGTAACCAGGAACTGGAGGAAGAACGTCAACGTGACCACCAGCTGCTGCAACCTGGAAAGGCTCAGTAACTTCGCTCTTAGGAGCAACGTGGATCATCTGACCTGGCTTAACACGAGCTGAAGGGCGGTCAACGCGTAGACCATCAACAAGAATGTGACGGTGAACAACCATCTGACGAGCCTGTGCCATTGTGCGTGCGAAACCTGCACGGTGCACAAGTGCATCAAGACGCATCTCTAGAAGCTCTACTAGGTTTTCACCAGTTAGGCCTTCGATGCGCTTTGCATCGTTGAAAGTCTTGCGAAGCTGTGCTTCACGAATTCCGTATTGTGCGCGAAGTCTCTGCTTCTCACGAAGACGAACAGCAAAGTCGCTATCGGTCTTACGCTTGGTGCGACCGTGCTGACCTGGAGCGTATGGACGCTTTTCCATGTATTTTGCTGCTTTTGGGGTTAGGGCGATGCCCAATGCACGAGACAAGCGGGTCTTGCTTCGTGTTCTAGTTGTTTTAGACACGTATTCCTTTCAAAGAATGCATAAGTTGAAATAAGTTTTGTGCCCGGTGCAAATCGGCTAAATGAAATGCACTCACCGTTTTACTGGAACTCAGCCATGAACATCAGTAAGGTCGGCAACCTGTCAATCCTAACTGTTTAGGGCGGTTTTTGCCACAACCCCTAGAGGTTACTTCGAAGTGAGGATATCTTGAGGAACCTCTCCATCAGGCTAGCTTCGTAGCCATTGCCTTTGGCTTGGTAGTAGCTCTTCTTGCCCTCGTCTTCAGGTAGGTATGACTGCCCCGAAAGGCTGTTTTCTAGATCATGCGGGTACTCATAGCCGATATCACCCTTGTTTAGGCTAGATGAGCGTAAATGACCAGGTACAGATGGTGTAAAACCGGCTTCTACATCAGATATTGCCTTGTTGATAGCCAGGTAGGCGCTGTTGGATTTAGGTGCTAATGCTAGGTAAATGGTGCATTCCGCTAGTGGAATCCGACCTTCAGGCATGCCTATTTGAGTAACTACGCTCATGGTTGAGTTGGCTAGTGTGATAGCAGATGGGTCAGCAAGCCCAATGTCTTCTGAAGCTAGGATTACCAGCCGTCTGGCGATAAATCGAGGGTCTTCCCCACCCACAATCATGCGTGCTAGCCAGTGAATAGCTGCATCTGGGTCGCTACCCCGCACAGATTTGATAAATGCACTGATGATGTCGTAATGCTGATCACCTGTCGCGTCGTATCTTGCCAGAGCGGAATACATTGCTGGTGCTACATCCTTAGCCTCTATCTTCGAACTTCCAGATCTAGAAACAGCCTGCGAAATGGCCTCAAGAACTGTCAAGGCCTTGCGGGCATCGCCCCCTGACTTCCTTGCAATCTCAGCAATGGCTTCTTCAGTCGCTGAAAATTTCGAATTCAGACCCCGTTCGTCACTAATCGCTCTATGAACTATCTCCGCAATGGCTTGTTCAGATAGTTCGGCAAGGCGCATGAGGCTTGCTCTGGAAACCATGGCAGAGGTTAAGGCATAGAGCGGGTTCTCTGTTGTGGCACCAATAAGGACAATTTCCCCATTTTCTACTGCCAGAAGCAGAGATTCCTGCTGAACCTTAGAAAATCTGTGTATTTCGTCCACAAAGACCAAGGCTGCACCGTGTCCAGCTTGGATCTCTGAACGAGAAAGATCCATTGCCTCTCGCAGATCTTTGACTGAGGCATTGATGGCACTAATCTCAATCAGTCTCCGGCCGCAGGTCTTGGCTAGAAGTCTGGCGATAGTTGTCTTACCTGATCCTGGAGGGCCATACAAAAGTATTGAAGGCAGTGCATGATCTCGTGTTGGGTTACTTAGAAAAGCAGCCATAGGGCCGTTTGGATTTAGAACATCCACTTGACCAACAACCTCGCTGAGACTGGTTGGCCTCATTCGAGCCGCCAATGGCATCCCAACTGGGTAATCAAAAAGATCTGAACTATTCACACTTCAAGGCTAATCCCTGTTTGAACTCGTCTAATATCAATTTGTACCTAAAACGGAGGCAAAGTTGGCGAACAAGAAAAGTACCGAAATCCAGAACGCAGCCAAGAAAAGCTTAAAAAGCTTTGAGGAAAAGCAAAACGTGGTTGATCACAGAATCAAGCTACGTAGAGAAGACAACAAGTTCGCTCTTATGGCGACTGCTATTGCCTTCGTCGTTGCTCTTACTGCTCAGTACTCTTATTTCGGCTTTGGCCCTGGCTTAGCAAAAGACTTTTGTGTGACATTCACACAGGAAGCACCAACACCTAACGCTGATGGTTCACCAATCGTGAACACTATTCCTGACGCTGCTATCTCAGAATGTCGCGAGTGGACCGGTGTAATGAAGATTAACAAGGCTGATCTTGGAATTACTCTCTACGGAGAGCAAGCTCCTCAAGCAGTAGCTAACTTCGTTGACCTAATCGACAAGGGTTTCTACAACGAAGTTTCTTGTCACCGACTAACCACATCAGGCATTTATGTTCTACAGTGTGGCGACCCACAGGGTGATGGAACAGGTGGCCCAGGTTACAGCTTTGGACCGATTGAAAACGTTCCTGAAGCCAAGAAGGGCGAACAACCTACTTACAAAAAGGGTGTCCTTGCGATGGCTAGACAAGGTGGCAACGCTAAGTCAATGGGAAGCCAATTCTTCATCGTTTATCAAGACTCAGTTATTCCTAGTGACTCAGCAGGTGGCTACACAGTCTTTGGTGAAGTTACAACCGGTCTATCTGGCATTGATGACATCATCAAGGCCGGAGTTAAAGATGGATCCGGTGATGGTCAGCCAAAGATCAAGACTTTAGTCACAAGCATCACCGTCAAGTAGTTTTCAAACAATCAGGGAGTCCAAAGTGTCATCATTGCAATTCGAATTCGGTCGTGTAGACGAGCAAGGTAACTTCTACGTCATTGACGCTGGATCAGAGAGACTACTTGGCTCACAGCCAGCAATGTCTCTTGAAGACGCTCTTGCCTTCTATGTAAGAAAATTCAACGACCTCGAAGCAAACGTCAGACTTCTAGAACAAAGAGTTAAAGCTAAGGCAGATGCTAAGTCAATCCAGAAATCAGCAACAAAGCTAACTGAAGACTTGAGCTCCCCTGTTGCTATTGGTGACCTGGCAAGTCTTAGAGAGCGCGTTGCAGTTGTTCTAAACGGTCTTGGTGATCTGCTTGCAGAAGCGTCAGCGAAGCAGGCTGAACTATCCGTTGAAGCTCTTGCAGCAAGAGAGGCTATTGCTGTTGAGGCCGAAGCCCTTGCAGCTAAAGACCCGCAGAAGGTTAACTACAAGACAGGTTCCGCCAAGATGCTTGAGCTATTCAATGCTTGGCAAGCACTGCAAAAGAGTTCAGTAAAGGTTCCTAAAGCCAAGGCAGATGAGTTCTGGCAGAGATTCTCAAAGGCTCGTAAAACTTTTGATGCCAACAAGCGCCAATTCTTCTCCGTTCAAGATTCTCTAGTCAAGGCAAGCAAGAATGCTAAGTCCGATCTTGTTGCTCAAGCTGAAGCACTTGTGGCTAAAGGCGCTGAAGCTACCGCCTCATACCGAGACCTACTAAACGCTTGGAAAGCTCTTCCAAAGACCAAGACCAAATCAGATGACGCTCTGTGGGCTAAGTTCAAGGCCGCTGGAGATGCTATCTATGCCGCTAAGTCAGAGAAGGTAGCAGCCGAGGAAATTGAATACAGCGCCAACCTAAAGGCCAAGCTAGAACTTCTTGAAGAAGCAGAAAAGATTGACCCAACTGCTGACCTCGCAAAAGCTAAGTCTGCACTCCAAGCTATCCAGGCTCGTTGGGAAAAAGCTGGCAAGGTTCCTCGCGACAGCATCCGCAAGATTGAAGATCGACTAAAGACTGTCGAAACAAAGATTAAGAATGTTGAAGCAGAGCTTTGGAGAAAGTCAGATCCTGCAACTGTGGACCGCACTAACTCAGTTCGTTCTCAGCTAGAAGCATCTATTGCCAAATTGGAAGCAGACCTTGAGACAGCAAAGACTTCAGGTGATGCTAAGAAGATTGCTGATGCAACAGAAGCTCTTGAAACCAAGAAAGCTTGGCTAACTGTAGTTATTGCTAACTCTTAGGAGTTACTTACTCTGTAAACGTCGTAGACGTTGTCAATGTTTCTAACCGAGTTAATTAGACCTTCAAGTGCTGCAGGGTTACTCATCTCGAATACAAATCTACTTAGTGCAACTCTGTCGTCTCGAGTTGATACCGATGCCGACAAGATGTTCACGTGGTTCTCGCTTAGGACACGGGTTACATCGCTTAGCAATCCCCCGCGATCAAGCGCTTCTATTTGAATCTGAACAAGGAATAAACTCTTAGAGTTAGGTTCCCAACTCACATCAATCAAGCGCTCTGGTTGGTTTCTTAAATCAACTGAGTTCTTGCAATCACTTCTGTGAACTGAAACTCCAGCGGATCTTGTAATGAAACCAAGGATGGCATCTCCTGGCACTGGTGTGCAGCAACGGGCAAGCTTGAACATCACATCTGCGTCACCGCGAACAAGAACGCCTGAATCCCCAACTTTCTTCAAAGCGTTGGTGCTTGATTTAGTTGGAAGCTCGAATACAGCTTCTTCGGTGTATTCATCAACAGATAACGCAGCAGACATCTTTTCAACAACTGATTGAGCTGATACGTTCCCGTCACCAACTGCTGCATAAAGATCTGAAGGCTCAGAGAACCTAAGATCACTAGTGATTTTTAGAAGAATGTCTGTCGCAAGAGCTCTTTGAATAGGAACGCTTTGCTTTCTCAACGCCTTTGCGAGAAGTTCCTTACCTCTTTCAATGGCGTCATCTTTACGCTCAGCTGTGAACCAAGCTTTAATCTTTGACTTTGCTCTTTGGGATTGGACGAACTTGATCCAGTCCTGGCTCGGGTGAGCATCCTGAGACTTAGAAGTAAGAATCTCAACTACGTCTCCAGAATTCAACGCTGTCTCAAGAGGAACTAACCTTCCATTGACCTTCGCACCCATTGTGCGGTGACCAATTTCAGTGTGCACCGCATAAGCGAAGTCAACTGGAGTTGAACCCTTGGTAAGACCAATAACTCGACCCTTAGGGGTGAATGCATAAACCTCTTTAGCGCCAATCTCAAAACGCAAAGCATCAAGGAACTCACTTGGGTCCGCAGTTTCATGCTGCCAATCAGATAGGTGCTTTAGCCAGACGAGGTCGTCTTCACTGGTTGCAGACTCTCCCCCTGTAATTTGCTTGTACTTCCAGTGAGCTGCAACACCATACTCGGCTCTGTTGTGCATCTCTTGGGTTCTGATCTGAATCTCAACAGGACGACCATTAGGGCCAATAACCGTTGTGTGAAGCGACTGATAAAGGTTGAACTTAGGCATCGCGATGTAATCTTTGAAACGGCCTTGAACAGGGTTCCAATGAGAGTGAACAGCACCGAGGATTGCATAGCAGTCCCTAACCTCAGGAACAATTACTCGAATTCCAACTAGGTCGTAGATGTCATCGAACTCTCGCCCACCAATGACCATCTTTTGATAAATCGAGTAATACTGCTTAGGACGACCAGCGACCTTGCCTTTAATCTTGTTGTCTTTGAGATCGTCTTCAATCGCGGTGATGACAGTTTCGATGAACTCATCGCGTTTAGGTGAACGCTGTCTTACTAAGTTCACAATCTCTTCGTAAACCTTTGGGTAAAGAACAGAGAAGGAAATGTCTTCAAGTTCTAGCTTGAAAGCACTGATTCCAAGTCGGTGCGCAAGCGGAGCATAGATCTCAAGAGTTTCTTGCGCCTTCTGCTTAGCCTTAGCCTCTGGAACAAACCCCCAGGTTCTAGCGTTATGCAATCTATCTGCAAGCTTGATTACCAATACTCGAATGTCTTTTGACATCGCAACAACCATTTTGCGAACAGTCTCAGCTTGAGCATCAGCTCCGAACTTAACCTTGTCCAACTTGGTAACGCCATCAACAAGCATGGCAATTTCGTCACCAAAGTCAGCCTTGAGTTCATCAAGTGTGTATTCGGTGTCTTCAACTGTGTCGTGAAGAAGAGCTGCAGCTAAACCTGCAGGACCAATACCAAGATCAGCTAGAAGCTGAGCAACAGCCACGGGATGAGTTATGTAAGGATCACCGCTTTTGCGAGTGTGTCCAGTGTGTGCCTTTGAAGCCACCACGAAAGCTTTCTCAACAATTGAGAAATCTAGCTTTGGATGAGCACTCTTGGCGGCTTTGAGGACTTCAGCAATTCCTGAACCCTCAACCGGTCTGGTGAAGATTCTAGGCAGGCGGTTTCGCAGCGTTGCTAGTGTGCCACTACCTGCGGTGTCCGACATATCATCCTTATAAGTTGAACTAAAGAATAACTGACTTAGTTGGTGATTGCACTTCTCTTAGCAAGAATCTTCTTCTCAGCTTTAGCGAACTTGGCTTCTGACTCACGCATGTGTGAATAAGCAGGAGCCGCGATAAAGATTGTTGAATAAGTACCTACGATGATTCCGACGAATAAGGCCAGAGAAATGTCTCTAAGAGTTCCAGCACCTAGAACGGTGGCACCAATGAACAAGATAGAAGCCACTGGTAGAACACCAACAACAGAAGTGTTGATTGATCTAACCAGGGTCTGGTTGATCGCCAGGTTTACC
>CALFOB010000170.1 GCA_937919125.1 uncultured Micrococcales bacterium
TTCAGACGTGTGCTCTTCCGATCTAGGTGTTTTAGTTATTGGTTCAGGATTTATGACCCACGGTCTTCAGTTCATCAGAGATTGGAGAATTGAAGCAGATGCTCCAACTTGGTCTGCTGAGTTCGATATTTGGGCTAAAGAAACTTTAGCTAAGGGAGACATAGAAACTCTTATTAGATACAAAGAGACTGCTCCTGGGATGCCTTACGCTCATCCAACTGTTGAACACTTCACTCCGTTGTTCATTACTCTGGGAGCATCAACAGATCTTGAACAGGTTCCAGAAACAAAGATTGATGGTTACTTTATGGGCCTTGCTAAGCGCTCAATTCAAGTCGCTTAGCATTCCACTGAGCCCAGAGCTCATCTAAACGCCATGCGTTCTCAGCCATGATGGAAACACCTTTGATGCCTGTTCTTCTGACCTTGCCGCCAATAAGCATCAGCTTGGTGTTGAACAGCAAGTGAGAGCACTTCTGTTGAGCTTCATCGAAGAAGGTTGAATCAGAACAACCAGAGCCATCATCTAGAGAGATAAAGACCACACGTTTACCAGATCTCATTGGGGGAGTTTGAGTAGCGACCCTTACTCCAGCTACTAAGACATTGGTCTTGTTTCTAATGGTGTTTAGTTCACTTGCATAAACAACACCAAGTTCATCAAGCATTGGTCTGTATTTCTCTAGAGCATGCTGAGTGATGTCCATTCCGAGAAGATTCAACTCAGCATCCACCTTGGCATCAACATCCATCTCAGGATTACCTTTAGGTAGTGGTTCAACATACTTGCCATAGAACAAGGAATCAGCATCATCTTCTTGAGGTCTTACCTTGATGGCGTTTAGTTCCTTGACTCTAGCCAAGATGTCTCCACGAGTTGAATCAGTTGGATTAATAAGAGAATCAAAAGCTCCAACAAGAGCTAATCTTTCAAAGGTTCGCTTAGAAGGCTTAGCTCTTAGATAGAAATCACTAAGACTTGAATAAGGTTGACCTGCAATAAAGCGTTTGATCTCGCTCTCACTAATAGATTGCAAATCAACAAAAGACATTCTGATAGCAGTCTCAGGACTGCCATCATCTTTAGTTCCAGTTCTTTCAACATGGAACTGGCTAGAAGACTTATTGATATCAACAGATAGAAGTTTCACACCTAGTCTTCTAGCTTCAGCAACTAGCAGTCTTCTTGGATACATTCCTGGATCATGGGTCATAAGACCTGCTATGAACTCAGTGGGGAAGTGAGTCTTTAGCCATGCCGACTGATAGGTCGGCATAGCAAAAGCCGCTCCATGGGCCTTACAGAACCCGAAGGAACCAAATCCTTCCAAGATCTTCCAAACCTTATCTATTACTTCCTTTGAATAACCCTTCTTAGTAGAAGCAGCTCTAAAGAACTTCTCTATTTGTTCTTTAGTGCCTGGCTTTTCTAGAGACCTTCGGTATTCATCTGCTCTAGCTAGACCACAACCGGTCATGGTGTGGAGGATACGAAGAACATGCTCATGGAAGATAACAACCCCAAAGGTTTCACTAAGGATTGGCTTTAGGTCTGGATGAATGTATTCGGCTTTCTCAAAGCCATGTCTTCTATCTAGGGAAGGGGCAATCATGTTGCCCTTCATAGGTCCTGGTCT
>CALFOB010000171.1 GCA_937919125.1 uncultured Micrococcales bacterium
CTGGAATCAACATTCTTAATGGCTGTAGCCTGACCGCCTACCAGGGTGAACTAATTGGAATCATTGGACCTAACGGTGCTGGTAAATCTACTTTGCTGAAAGCAATCTTCGGACAGGTGAACATTAGATCTGGTCGAGTGCTTCTAAAAGGTGAAGACATCACAGGTTTGAAGGCAAACAAGCTAGTGGAAAAGGGCGTAGCCTTCGTTCCTCAAACTAACAACGTCTTCCCAAGTTTGACCATCGAAGAAAACCTGGAGATGGGCGTATTCCAAAGTCCAAAGCGATTCAAAGAACGCTTTGAGTTTGTAACAGAACTATTCCCTGACCTAGGCAAGCGTAAGAACCAACGTGCAGGCTCGCTATCAGGTGGTGAGCGCCAGATGGTTGCTATGGGACGTGCGCTTATGACTGACCCATCGGTACTTCTATTGGACGAGCCTTCAGCTGGTCTGTCCCCTGTGAGACAGGACGAGACCTTCATCCGAGTCAAAGAAGTAAATGCTGCAGGTGTAACAGTAATCATGGTTGAGCAGAATGCTCGTCGCTGCCTCCAGATCTGTGACCGCGCATACGTTCTTGACCAGGGTAAAGATGCATACACCGGAACCGGTCGCGATCTTCTAAACGATCCAAAGATGATCGAGCTATACCTAGGTAACCTAGCTGAACTCTAAGAACTATTGATTGACCTCTAGGTCGTTAAAGAAAAAGAATCCCCCGAGCATTTGCTCGGGGGATTCTTTTTAGTTTTGAATTGCGAGTTACTCTACAGAGTTACCAGCAACAGCTTCTAGGAACACATAGGTTCCGTCAGCGCCGTACTGATAGATACCGATTGAAGCACCGGTTGGGTCTCCGTTTTCATCGAACTCGATTGGACCTGAGAAGCCCTCGTAGTCGATGTCTTTACCAGCCTTGATAGCAGCTAGACCTTCAGCGAAAGTAGAAACCTTCTCGCCACCGGTTGAAACTGATGTCATGTTGGCAGCAATTGCTTCACCTGAGTCGTTCTTAGCCTGCTCAGCAGCAAGTGCTAGAAGCATAACTGCGTCATAGGTTTCAGCTAGGTATGAGAACTCAACAAGTTCTTCACCATACTTCTCCTTGTATAGAGCAGCTGCACGAGACTTTAGGTCTTCGTTTAGCTCGCCACCAGGAAGAGTTCCCTTAGCACCCTCAAGGTAAGACGCGAAGCCCTTGTCTGAGTAGTTAGCTAGGTTTCCATCAACTAGGAAGATGTCGCTTCCTGGGAAGCCCTTCTTCTGTAGTGCTGGAGCGATCTTCTTGAACTCGTCGTATGAGATAACTAGAAGTGAGTCAGCGCCTGCTGCTACTGTCTGGTCAACGATGGTGTCGAAGTTTGATTCACCTTCAGGGAAAGATAGCTCTGAAACGATGGTTGCACCAGCAGCTTCTAGAGTTCCCTTTGCCTTAGCAACAAGACCTTCACCGTATGGGCTCTGCTGGTAGATGATTGCTACGTTTTCTTTACCTGCAGCAACGATCTGGTTTCCAACAATTGCACCCTGTAGAAGGTCGCTTGGAGCTGTACGGAAGTAGTATCCGCCATCGTCCCATGTTGAAAGGTCAGGAGCAGTGTTTGACATTGAGATCTGAACAACCTTAGCCTTTGTGACCTGGTCGATGATCAAACGTGTAACACCTGATGCAGCAGCACCAACGATTGCGTCTACGCCTGAGTCAAGCAGCTTAGTTGCTGATGCAGGTGCGATTGCAGGGTTGTCACCGTCGCTTGAGTCCTGTAGGTCCCATTCAACTGGCTGACCTAGAACTCCACCAGCAGCGTTGATGTCGGCAATAGCCAAGTCAACACCAGCAATTTCAGGTGGAGATAGGAATGCAAGTGAACCGGTTAGTGGAAGAACTCCACCAATCTTTAGTACACCGTCTCCAGCCGCGTACGGCGATGGAGTTGAGCAACCAGAAAGTGTTAGAGCTGTGGCGGTAACCACTGCTAGAACACCAGATC
>CALFOB010000172.1 GCA_937919125.1 uncultured Micrococcales bacterium
TGATGTTCAGTCCATCTGGATCGTTACCAATAACAATTACTTCTGCTCCTGAATCAGCAAATACCTGAGGAGAGATAGCAGAGGCTGCGCCATGAGCACAGTCGATAACAATCTTTAGTCCCTGAAGTGAGTTAGAGATTGCACCAAGTAGGTGAACAATGTATCTGTCTTCAGCATCAGCAAATCTTTGAACTCTACCTACGCCACCACCGATAGGTGTTAGCGGTGGATTAGAAAGCTCAGCTTCAATTTGGTCTTCAACTTCGTCAGCAAGTTTGTGTCCACCAAATGCAAAGAACTTAATTCCATTATCTGGAGCTGGGTTGTGAGATGCAGAAATCATCACACCAAAATCTGCTTTGATGTCTGCTGTTAGAAATGCAGTTGCAGGAGTTGGAACAACACCTGCATCGAAAACATCAACACCAGAAGATGCAAGTCCTGCAGCAACTGCAGCGGCTAAGTATTCACCAGAGATTCTTGGGTCGCGTCCAATGACAGCGATTGGTCTTCTACCTTCATTTCTTGCTTGCTCACCTAAAACAGATGCAGCAGCTTGAGCTAATGAGAGGGTTAGAGAAACTGTGAGATCGCGATTAGCAACTCCACGAACACCATCGGTACCAAATAGGCGAGCCATGGTTTAAGAATAAACGAGCAGTTGCTCGAAGCGACTTAACGCTTAGAGAACTGAGACGCCTTACGTGCCTTCTTAAGACCAGCCTTCTTACGCTCGATAACACGTGCGTCACGGCTTAGGAATCCAGCCTTCTTTAGAGCTGGACGGTTGTTGTCTCTGTCGATCTCGTTTAGTGAACGAGCAATACCTAGACGAAGTGCACCTGCCTGACCAGCAACGCCACCACCCTGGATACGTGCAGTCACGTCATAAGAGTCAGTTAGACCTAGAACCTTGAAAGGGTCTGTAACTAGTTGCTGGTGCAACTTGTTTGGGAAGTATTCTGCCAAGTCGCGACCGTTGATCTTGATCACTCCGGTACCTGGCTTGATGCGAACACGTGCAACAGCTTCCTTACGGCGACCTAGTCCCGCACCTGGAACAGTTAGTGGACCACGTGACTTTGCAGTCTTTACTTCAGCAACTGCTGGAGTCTCTGTGGTGTAGCTCTCTGGTGCAGCGGTTTCTGCAGCTTCAGCTTTCTTAGTTGGCATGAGTCGTCTTTCCTTCTAAGCGCTTACTGCGCTACCTGACCAATTGTGTAAGGCTTTGGAGCCTGTGCTACGTGTGGGTGCTCTGCACCGCGGTAAACCTTAAGCTTTGAAAGCTGGTCACGACCAAGAGTGTTCTTAGGAAGCATTCCGCGGATTGCCTTCTCTACTGCACGCTCTGGTGACTTTTCCAAAAGTTCTGCATAAGTAGTTGCAGTTAGACCACCTGGGTAACCAGAGTGACGGTATGCGTTCTTCTTCTGCAACTTAGATCCGGTAAGTGCTACCTTCTCTGCGTTGATGATTACAACGAAGTCTCCGTTGTCCATGTGAGGAGCAAAAGTTGCCTTGTGCTTGCCACGTAGTAACGCAGCTGCAGTTGCGGCCAAACGACCTAGAACCACGTCGGTGGCGTCGATAAATAG
>CALFOB010000173.1 GCA_937919125.1 uncultured Micrococcales bacterium
GGTGGTCTATGGGTAATGCTTTTGCTACTTGTCCTCTCTTATCAATACTTCCCGCTAGACAAGGCGGTGAAGGGCGGCTTCGCACTTCCTTTGAGCGATAGCTGGTTACAACTATTTGCCAATACCGGCGCTAGCTATCAGTTTGTGGGTCTAGGGCTAGCAGCCCCTAGCGATCCATTTACCTGGGTCTTGTTGTTTATAGGTTCGCTGACATTCTTTGCTCCAAACCTTGCCTTGTCAGCAGTACTCATTGTTGCTTTGCCTCTGGCTTACTTTGGAGCTTGGAGATTGTTGTCAACAATCACACTAAGAAACTCCCTAAAGATTCCTCTAGCGCTTATTTATGCATTCTGGCCTGCTCTGACGATCTCTCAGTCAGAAGGAAATTTCCCAGCGGTAGTTTTCTCGGTGACTTTGCCTTGGCTACTTTTTGCTCTAGCAAGAGCTGGACGTTTTGGTATCGCCAGCTCCGTTAGATCAAATGCTCAAACCTGGTCTTGGATTGCAGCTAGTGCACTTCTATTCGCGATAGCTGCGGCCAGTGCTCCAAGTGCTCTACCAATGCTTGTGATTTTGGCAATTGTCTATGCAGTTCTTTCACGTGGCAGGTTTGCAACCACTGCAGTAATTGTCTTACCGGCTTCAGCTCTTGTCTTCCCTTATTTTGTGCATCAACTATTCATCAACCAAACGCCATTGGCAGTACTTTCTGATCCAACTATTTCTTATGCAAGCAAGCAGAGCAATTTACTTGATGTTCTTCTGGGTCATAACCAACTACTAGGTTGGGCTGCAATTGGTGTGCTGGCTTTTGGTTTACTTTCTCTGCTATCAAAAGCTAAAGGTGTATTCGGAGTTTGGCTGCTAGCTCTACTAGCACTTGGAAACCTTTGGTTCATTCAGGGTGTTCCGTTCACTTCTGGTGGAACCGGTTCTATCTTCCTAAGCCCTTCAAAATCTGGATTCTCATCACCAACTCCGTTGGTGATGCTAGCTGTGATTTGCGTGATTGCTGCTATCGGAATCTGGCTAGATTCTCTAACTCGAGTTGGTGTTAGGAGACTGCTTATTTCTGTTGCTGTCGTTGGAGGGTTGTTACCTCTTGCAGTGAGTTCTGTTTTGACACCTGCCAAGGTTTCTTTTGGTGATTCAAGAAATCTTCCAGCGATCTTCGATGCTGAATCGAAGGCTGGCAATGACCTTAGGCTTTTGATTCTTTCTAGCCTGGGGGAAACCGCCGATCAGGAATTTAGAGCAGAATTAGTCAGACCAAACGGGCTAAGACTTGATGCCATTTCAACTGCTTATCGTTTCAGTCCACAAAATTTGAGCAATAGCTCAGATGATGAACTCAAGAGTTCTATTTCTTTATTGGTGGGCAATCTAGTTTCAGCTAATGGCAAGGATTTAAATCCTTCGCTCAAGGAAGCGGGCATTGGCTATGTTCTAGTAACCAATGCTGAAGGTAATGCTGATCTTGCAGTGAGCTTGAATTCAGTTAAGGAACTTGATCAGGTTGGTAAAACTGAATTCGGTCAATTGTGGCGAGTGAAGGCAAGCGATGCCTTCAAAGTCAAAGACAACCAAACCTACTGGTCAATCACCAAGTCAGTGCAACTGGGAATCATATTTGGCTACATCCTTCTTGCTCTGCCTACCTCTAGAGGACGTAAATCTAAGACGGCTGTTGAATCAGCCGAAGACAGCTTCCAAGTAGAGGAGGAGCAGTAATGATAATTCGAATTATTCGCTTCGTGCTCGTTGCAGCTGTTGCTTCTGCAGCGGTTATCTATGGAACCCCACAAACTTTTGTGAAGACACCTGTAGTCAAGCCTCAAGTTCATGATGTCAGCGCTAAGGACTTAGAAGTGACCTGTTCTGGACCGTTGTTTTTACCGGGAGGAAAGAACCAGACATCAGTATCTTCATTCAAGACAAAAGGATCGGCTAGCGCTTCATTGTCTTACTCAGCAAAGACTGGAACTTCTCTTGAAGGTTATTCAGCAAAGCCTGTAACCGGCTTCGGTGTTAGACAAGATTTATTCAAGAGACTAAGTGGCTCTTCATCTTTCACAGTTGTAGATGAAACAGGTAAAAATGCTCAAGGTTCGGAGCTTCTGGCTGTGAACCAAATTCAGTATGTGGATGACAAGAGCATCAAGGGGCTTGTATCTGCACCTTGCTTGAGACCACAGAGTGAGTTCTGGTTAGTTGGTGGTTCGACAGCTATTGGTAGAGAAGCACTACTGATACTCACTAACCCAACAAGCATTGATTCAACAGTGGATCTTGAGATCTTCACTGAGAATGGAACTTCGAACAGTACTGGGCTTTCAGGCATCTCTGTTCCTGCGAGGAAAACCACAGTTATTCCTCTTTCTTCTTTCGTTCTGAGAGCTGAATCTATTGCTGTTCATGTGATTAGTCGTGGTGGCTCAATTACTGCACTTATTCAGCAAAAGGCAGTTAGAGGTAACAGTGCTTCAGGAGCGGATTACATTTCGCCTGCACCTCAGGCGAGTACCAATTCAGTTATTCCTGGAATTCTGATTAGAGGATCTAAGTACAGCGCAAAGTTCAGGGCAGCCGGGGATAAGTATTCAGACGTTCAACAGATGCTTCGAGTGTTTGTTCCTGGAACTAAAGATGCAACTATAACTTTCCAAGTACTAGGAACTACTTCTGAAACTTTTGGAACTGTTCTGTCTGTGAAAGCAATCGCAGGTAAAGTCACTGACTTCCCAATCACTGATTTGGATGACGGGGACTACTTCGGAATTCTAGATTCTGATGTGCCTGTTAGCTCCAGTGTTCGTTTGGTTAGAAGTAGAACAATTTCAGGGCCTTACACAGACTTCTCTTGGATTAACCCAGCTGAAGGATTCAAGACGCCTAGGCACATTGCTGTTCCGAAGGCGGGAATTAGCAAACTATCTGTGACTAACCCAGGTGATCAACCAACCACTATCTCTATAAAGATTGGCGGGGAAACCATCAAGAGAACTATTGGAGCATCTTCAACTGAAGTTATTAGAGCCACACCTGGCTTATCGATGGGTATTATTCCTAGCGATCAAGAAGTATTTGCGAACCTAGTTATTGATGTTGATGGTCGTATTGGTGTCATTCCTGTGCTTGATGACAAGAACATTTCAGGTCAAGTAAAAGTTAGCGTTCACTAACTATTCGTCATCTCCGAATATGAGCTCCCAAGGCTCTTTGCCAATAAGTTCAGCGGCCGCTTCAAAGACGTGATGCTCAATACGAACACGTTCCTCAGTTGGATTAGAACTTTGGTTCTGATTTAGTCTCAATATCGGAAGCCTATAAATCACAATGGTTTTAGTTTCAGTTCTTACTGACCAACGTTTCACAAACCTTGAGTTAGCTCCTAGAACTGGAGCATCTTGAATGCGATATTGCAGATCACCTAATTCGTCAGGCCAGCGTTCTCTTAGGTATTCGCAGGTGGTGCTGACTATTGAAGCAAAAGAATCAAGGCTAGACCCGCCTGTTTTATAGAGAGCACCTGAGAGCGAATGACGTATGCCACGGCCGTGGCGGTCCCTTGCTCTAGGTCTTAAACTCATGGGGACATTGTATTCTTTAGTTTGTTGAACGGAAGGGCCCTCATGAGTGTCAATTGGGACGCAATGGTCAAAACATACGATGTTCGCGGTTTAGTAAACATCGATCTAACCGCAGATGTTGTTGAAGCACTAGCTGCTGGGTTTGTTGATGAGCTAGAACTAGCCGGTAAATCTGTTGTTGTTGGTCACGACATGCGTGATTCTTCTCCACTATTTGAGCAAGCCTTCGCTAAGGGTGCTCAGGCAAGAGGAGCAAACGTAATTTCCATCGGTCTTTGTTCAACAGATGAGTCTTACTTTGCTTCAGGAGACATGAATCTAGCTGCAGCTATGTTTACTGCTAGCCACAACCCTGCAAAATACAACGGAATTAAGTTCTCTAGAGCTGGCGCAAGAGGTATTTCACTGGACACAGGTCTTGCTGCTATTAGAGATAGAGCAAAGGTGTTCCTTGCTGAAGGTATTGAAGAAGTAGCCACCCCTGGTTCATACATCAAGAAAGATGTCTTGGTTGAGTACGCGACCTATCTAAGAACTTTGGTTGATCTATCTAATGTGAAGCCGATGAAGGTTGTTGTTGATGCAGCCAACGGTATGGGTGGACTAACAGTTCCAGCAGTTCTAGGCACAGCAGCAGGACTTGCTAAGTTGCCAATTGAAATCGTTGAGATGTATTTCGAACTTGATGGAACTTTCCCTAACCACGAAGCAAACCCACTAGAGCCTAAGAACCTAGTTGATCTGCAAAAGGCCGTAGTTGAACACAAAGCAGATCTAGGTCTTGCTTTTGATGGTGATGCTGACCGTTGCTTTGTGATTGATGAGAATGGTGACCCTGTCACCCCTAGTGCTGTTGCAGCGATGGTTGCTAAGCGTGAGATTGCAAGAGCAAGAGCACTCGATGCGGATGCTGACATCACTATTTTGTATAACCTCATTACCTCAAAGGTAGTTTCTGAAGTTATTGAATCTGAAGGAGCTATCGGTGAGAGAACCAAGGTCGGTCACTCTCTAATCAAAGACCGTATGGCAGCTACTAACGCAGCCTTCGGAGGCGAGCACTCAGCTCACTACTACTTCAAGAGTTTCTGGGGAGCTGACAACGGTATGTTGGCAGCGATGCATGTCTTGGCCGAGTTTGGTTCTCAGCCTGAGACCTTGAGTGCTATCTCAAAGCAATACAACCCTTACTTCCTATCAGGTGAGATCAACTCAACTGTGACCGATGTCCCTGCCGCTAGAGCAAGGATTGAGGAAGCTTTCAAAGACCGCGCAACATTTGATGAGCTAGACGGTGTCACTGTCTCAGGAACAGACGCTGAAGGTCACTGGTGGTGGTTCAACGTTAGAGCCTCAAACACTGAGCCGCTACTGCGTCTAAACGTTGAAGCCAAGGCTGAAGCCAGCATGGAAGCCATCCGAGATGAAGTTTTGGGGCTCATCCGAAGGTAACAATTTGGTTTCTTTTGGGGTCAAATAAGGGCGATAATAGAGTCCATGACTTCTTTGAACAGCAAAACAGGCACCAAAATCGAGCACAAGGTCGCCGACCTAGGACTAGCCGATTACGGTAGACACCTAATCCGTTTAGCGGAAAACGAGATGCCAGGACTTATGGCTCTGCGTGAGCAGTTCGGTCCTCACCAACCACTTCGCGGTGCTCGTATTGCAGGTTCACTACACATGACTATTCAGACTGCTGTTCTGATTGAAACTTTGGTGGCTCTAGGAGCTAAAGTCCGTTGGGCTTCTTGCAACATTTTCTCAACACAAGACGAAGCTGCTGCTGCAGCTGTAGTTGGTCCGCACGGAACAATTGCTATACCTCAGGGTGTTCCAATCTTTGCTTGGAAGGGTGAATCCCTCGAAGAGTACTGGTGGGCAACTGAGCGTATCTTCGACTGGACTCAAGAAGCACTAGCTGAAGGTGCAGATTACATCGGTCCAAACATGATCTTGGATGATGGTGGAGATGCAACTCTTCTAGTTCATAAGGGTCGCGAATTTGAATTAGCTGGATCAGTTCCACCAGCAGGAGTTGAAGATAGCGAAGAGTATCGAGTAATCCTTAACCTGCTAACTGAACAGTTGAAATTGCAGAAGGATCGCTTCACCAGAATTGCAGCTGACATCTACGGTGTTACAGAAGAAACAACTACAGGTGTTAAGCGTCTATACGAAATGTTCAAGCGTGGAACTTTGCTATTCCCAGGTATCAACGTCAACGACTCAGTTACCAAATCTAAGTTTGATAACAAGTATGGAATCCGTCACTCATTGCCAGATGGTCTAAACCGTGCAACTGACATTCTTATCGGTGGAAAGACTGTGTTCATCGCCGGTTACGGAGATGTTGGTAAGGGTGCTGCTGAAGCTATGCGTGGCCAGGGAGCTCGTGTAATCATTAGCGAAGTTGACCCTATCTGTGCTCTGCAGGCGGTTATGGATGGTTACCAGGTAACCACTATTGAGAAGGTAGTTAAAGAAGCTGACTTCTTCATTACTGGAACCGGTAGCCCAGCAATTATTAGAACCGAGCATGTTCAGCAGATGAAGCACCTTGCTGTCATTGCAAACATCGGTCACTTTGATAATGAGATTGACATGGCAGGTATCGAAAGAATTCCTGGCATCAAGAAGGTTGAAGTAAAGCCACAGGTTGACGAGTGGCAGCTACCAAACGGTAATTCAGTACTAATCCTTTCTGAAGGTCGTCTGATGAACCTAGGTAACGCAACCGGTCACCCATCTTTTGTTATGAGCACATCGTTTAGCAATCAGGTACTGGCTCAGATCGAGCTATTTACCAAGAGGTCGGAATACCCAATCGGCGTCTACATTTTGCCTAAGCACCTTGACGAGCAGGTAGCTCGTCTTCACCTCAAAGCCCTTGGAGTTGAGCTAACAGAGCTAACCAGTGACCAGGGCCGTTACATCGGAGTGGAGCCTCAGGGCCCATTCAAGCCGGATCACTACCGCTACTAGAAAGTACATTAAATGTTTAAAATCCTTATCGTCGAAGACGATGATGCTCTTAGAGAGCAACTAGAAATTGGGTTAATGGCCAGTGGATTTGAAGTTTGCTACGCGTCCAATGGTCTAGATGCAGTTCCTGCATTCGAGAAGGAAAAGCCAGATCTAATTCTTTTGGACCTGATGTTGCCAGGCAAAAACGGTATTGAAATCTGTACCGAGATCAGAAGAAACTCTGGTGTGCCAATCATCATGCTTACCGCTAGAACAGAAGACACCGACATGATTCGTGGTCTTGAAGCTGGTGCTGATGACTATGTAACTAAGCCTTACAAGATTGAAGTTCTTGTTTCTAGAATCAAGGCACGTCTTCGTCCACTTCAGGAACCGCAACACCCAATCATCAAGATTGGCCCTATCGAGATGGACACTTTGAGCCATGAGGTTCGTAAGGGAAACAAGAAGATTGCTCTTACTCCACTTGAGTTCAAGCTATTGCTAACTCTTGCTCAGCATCCAAATGAAGTTTTCAGCAGAGAGATGCTTTTGGAGCAGGTTTGGGAATACACCTATAAGGCAGATACTCGTCTAGTGAACGTGCACGTGCAGCGTCTACGTTCAAAGATTGAAGATGACCAAGAAGATCCAAAGCTAGTTGTGACCGTTCGCGGTTGGGGCTACAAAGCGGGACCAGAGTAAATGATTATTAGCCGCATTACCAAAGCGGCACTAGATCGTTTTAGATCTTCGCTGACGCTTCGAGCACTGGTTTATACCGTGGCTCTTTCTGGCACAGCACTAATCATCCTTGGTGGAGTTCTAAGTGTTTCTATCGGTAATGGTTTGTTCAGCAGAAAAACAGAACAAGCTGTAATTGAAAGCAACCGAGCAAAGTTCACAGTCTCAAGATTGTTTGAAAATGTCTCAGGTCAGGGATCTTGGAACCTTGAGCAAGCCCTTCAGGAAGTTGTTCCTGAACTTGAATCAATCGGTGTCTCTCAGACAAGGCAAGTTGCCTTCATCCACTCTGCAGGTCAGTCAAACCCTAAGAACCTATCTAGCCCTACCTCTGTCGATATTGACCTGAGCTTGATCACCAAAGACTTTAGAAAGCTAGTCAATAGCGAAGAAGATCTTCAGACAAGAACTGTTCAAATTTCCAGAGCAGGAGAGTCCACTCCAGCTATCCTCATCGGACAGAAGTTCACTTTGCCAGGTGGACATAGATACGAGCTGTATCTGGTCTATGACATGTATAACGAGCAGCAGACCTTGATGTTTGTGCAGAGAACTCTAGTTCTCGGTGGCTTTGTAACTCTGATGATTATTGGTTTCTTCTCCTTTTTGGTTACCAGCTGGCTAGTAAGGCCTGTTCAAGAAGCAGCCGATGCCAGTGAGCTTCTAGCTAATGGAGATCTAGATCGAAGACTGGCTGTTCGTGGAACAGATGTGGCAGCAGTGCTAGCTACCTCCTTCAACCACATGGCCGATAGCTTGCAAGAGAAGATCACCGCTATGGGTGAGCTATCAAAGATGCAGCAGAGATTCGTATCTGATGTTTCTCATGAACTTAGAACACCGCTAACCACCATGAAGCTTGCGGCGGATTATTTGAATGACAACAAAGAGCGATTACCTCCTTTCACTGAGCGTTCAATTGTGAACCTGCATGGGCAGATGGACCGCTTTGACATGCTGCTAGCTGACCTACTTGAAATCTCTAGGTATGACGCTGATGGCGTGGAACCTATGTTCGAGGTTCACGACCTAAATGGAATTGTTGGAGTTTGTCTAACTGCTATTCAGCCTTTCGCTGATTCAAAGAATGTTTACCTTGAAGCAGATATTCCATCAGGAGCTGTCCAATGTGAAGTGGACTCAAGACGTATTGAGAGAATCCTCAACAACTTGCTAACCAACGCAATTGAACATGGTGAAGGTAAACCTGTTCTGATTAGAGTTGCTCAGAATGACAAGGCAGTTGCTGTCAGCGTCACAGACCAAGGTATTGGTATGAACCAGGAAGAACTCTCTCAAGCCTTCGATAGATTCTGGAGAGCTGATCCATCTAGAAAGAGAACTACCGGTGGAACAGGTCTTGGTCTTGCCATCTCATTCGAAGATGCTCAATTGCACCTTGGAAAATTGGAAGTAGCAGCAGAACCAGGTGCGGGTGCTTGTTTTAGATTAACTCTTCCAAAACGTCACGACATCACAGACTTTGAATCACCTTTGCCACTTGCTGTTTTGAAGGCATAGTTTTCAACAGTTCCTCCAAAAAGCATTTCTTGGTTTCAAGAAGGTCCAATACTTTGTAGATGTTCAATCTGCTCAACGTCATTCTGCCAACCCCATGTGTGATTTGTTCCAAACTTGGAGCACCACTGTGCAAGTCATGCAGCGACAGTTTCCATCTGGACTTTAGCCAGGTTGAGGTATCAGGAGTTAGTGGATTTGCACTCTCTGATTACAGTCCTGAAGCGGCTCTGATAATTAACAACTTGAAAGAGAAAGGTATTACATCCCTCTCCTCTTGTATCGCTAACTTTGCTAAACAGATTTGGCCCGAGACACTCAAGGATGCAATTCTGGTCCCTGTTCCTTCATCCCGCGCAAATACAAAGAAGAGGGGTTTCTCCCACACTGCACTCATTGCCAAAGCCATAGCTAGGCAAATGCAGGGCATCAGAACACGAGATTTGCTTCACTCTCGGAGCAAGCGATTAGATCAAGTAGGGCTATCTCCAAAGCAGAGAGTGGAGAACATGCATGGCGCCTTTAGAGCTGAGACAAGGGGCTTTGATCCCTCAAACAGACCAATAGTCCTGGTAGATGATGTCCTGACCTCTGGAGCAACCATGAGTGAGGCTATTGGGTGTCTTGGAGATGCGGGGCTTGAGGTGACCAGTTTCTTTGTATTTGCTCGGGCTGGAGGGCTAAAGCCCAGTGTTTATAAGGGGGAGAGGGATACCTCTAGCCAGTCTAAGATTGAAGAGAACCCCCTAATAAGCGTTTGGAGTTAACCTTGGCATCAATTATTGATCGTCTGTTGCGAGCTGGCGAGGGCAAAATCCTTGCCAAGTTGAAGGCAATAGTTCTTCAGGTAAACGGCCTAGAAGAGAGCTTCTTGGCTCTGAGCGACGAAGACCTACTCCACGAAACCGCTTCTCTGAGAGAGCGATACGTTGCTGGGGAAACTCTAGACGATCTACTTCCAGAAGCCTTCGCTGCGGTTCGTGAAGCTTCCAGAAGAACTCTTGGCATGCGTCACTTCGACGTTCAGCTAATGGGTGGAGCAGCCCTTCACATGGGTAACATCGCTGAAATGAAAACTGGTGAAGGTAAGACTTTGGTTGCCACTTTGCCTGCATACCTAAATGCCATCGCTGGTAGAGGTGTTCACGTTATTACAACAAACGACTACTTGGCTGAATACCAAGGTGAGCTCATGGGTCGTGTTTTCAGAGCTCTAGGTATGAGCACAGGAATTATTCTTTCTGGTCAGACTCCAGAAGTTAGACGTGAACAGTACCTATGCGACATCACTTACGGAACCAACAACGAATATGGTTTTGATTACCTACGCGACAACATGGCTCAGAGTGCATCTCAGATTGTTCAGAGAGAGCACTTCTTCGCAATCGTTGACGAGGTTGACTCGATTCTGATTGATGAGGCTAGAACTCCTTTGATCATCTCTGGTCCAGCTGCTGGTGAAGCTAACCGTTGGTTCAGCGAGTTTGCAAAGATTGCTGAAAAACTTCAGCCAGTTATCGACTACGAAGTTGATGAGAAGAAGAGAACTGTTGGAATCCTAGAGCCTGGTATCACAAAGGTTGAGGACTACCTAGGTATTTCAAACCTTTACGAGGCAGCTAACACTCCACTTATCTCTTTCCTAAACAACTCTCTAAAAGCTAAGGCACTTTTCAAGGCTGACAAGGATTACGTTGTCATGAAGGGTGAGGTGCTAATCGTTGATGAGCACACCGGACGTATTCTTGAAGGTCGTCGCTACAACGAAGGTATGCACCAGGCGATTGAAGCTAAAGAAGGTGTGGCCATCAAGGCTGAGAACCAGACTTTGGCAACAGTTACTTTGCAGAACTACTTCCGTCTTTACAAGACTCTTTCCGGTATGACCGGTACTGCAGCAACTGAAGCTGCTGAATTCATGAGCACATACAAGCTCGGTGTTGTTCCTATTCCAACTAACAAGCCAATGGTTCGTATTGACCAGTCAGACCTGATCTATAAGAACGAAGCTGTGAAGTTTGCAATGGTTGTTGAAGACATTGCTGCTCGTCACGCAACAGGGCAGCCAGTTCTGGTTGGAACAACAAGCGTTGAAAAGAGCGAATACCTATCTAAGCTTCTTGCCAAGCGCGGTGTTCGTCACGAAGTTCTGAACGCTAAGAACCACGCTAGAGAAGCCTCTATCGTCGCTCAAGCAGGTCGTTTGGGTGCTGTAACAGTAGCTACCAACATGGCTGGGCGTGGAACTGACATCATGCTCGGTGGAAACGCCGAGTTCCTAGCGGTTGCT
>CALFOB010000174.1 GCA_937919125.1 uncultured Micrococcales bacterium
TTCCGATCTACCTCAGCTCCAAAGGTTCACTAGAGCCTGTGCTAATCGATCCCAAAGCCGCTAAGGTTCGTGGGGTTGCCAAGCTAGTAAAGAAAGAAGCCCGTCGTGAGACCGGGCTCTTTCTGCTTGAGGGACCACAAGGTTTCCGCGAGGCACTCGAAAGACCGAAACTTATCCTCGAAGCTTTTGCTACCGAGGAGGCTTTGGCACGTCATTCAGAAATGTTTGCCAAGGCTAAAGCATCTCGAATTGAAGTTCAGCTTGTAAGTGAACAGGTTCTGGCAGCTCTCAGCGACACCAACACACCTCAAGGTGTGGTGGCTGTTTGTCACCAGTTCGATGTCTCTCTTGAAGATGTAATTGCTACCAAGCCAAAGCTTGTTGCACTGCTATCTCAGATCAGGGACCCAGGTAATGCTGGAACTGTGCTTAGAGCAGCTGATGCTGCCGGGGCAGATGCGGTTATCTTCACAGCAGGAAGCGTAGATATCTACAACACCAAGGTAGTCAGATCAACAACTGGTTCGATGTTTCACCTTCCATTCGTGGTTGATGTTGAAATCAATGAAACTGTTGATGCTTTGAAGGCTGCTGGTATTCAAGTTCTAGCCGCTGATGCGTCGGGGGATTCACTGCCGGACTTGGCATCAGATGGTTCATTGAATAACCCAACTGCTTGGATGTTTGGTAACGAGGCTTGGGGTTTTGAACCTGAAATCTTGAAGCTAGCCGATCGCGTTGTTGCTGTTCCAATTTATGGGGCGGCGGAGTCTTTGAACCTTGCAACAGCTGCAAGCGTTTGTCTTTACTCCTCTGCTTTCCAGCAGAACTCAGCAACTAGCTAAGCACTTATAAAAACAACAGTAGATATACTTGGAATCTAATGTCAGAGAACGCAGAAATCACTAAAGCAGCAGTCGATGCTGTAGTTTCTGATGCTCTGAAGCTAATCCAAGGTGCCACCGATCTTGCCTCTCTGAAGGCAATTAGATCAACTGCGGTTGGCGAGAATTCAGGTATCACCAAGCTGAGCTCACTAATGGGCAAGCTGCCAGGGGATAAGAAGGCTGATGCTGGAAAGCTAATTACAGCTGCCAGAGCAGAGCTGAATACTGCATTCGCATCCGCTGAGTCGGTTTTCTATGTTGCCGAGCAGAATGCCAAACTTCTTGAAGAGAGCGTAGATGTTACTGCTGCTCCAATGACTCAGGTATTAGGAGCAAGACACCCGCTTTCACTATTGCAGGATGAAATCTCAGATGTTTTTATCGGCATGGGTTGGGAAATTGCTGAAGGTCCTGAAGTTGAAAGCGAATGGTTCAACTTTGATGCTCTGAACTTTGATGCAGATCACCCAGCTCGAGCCATGCAGGACACATTCTTCGTCGAACCAGTTGAATCACATTTAGTTTTGAGAACTCACACTTCTCCTGTTCAAGTTAGATCTCTCCTTGAAAGAGAACTTCCGGTTTATGTTCTATGCCCGGGAAGAGTATTTAGAACAGACGAACTTGATGCAACCCATACTCCTGTGTTCCACCAGGTTGAAGGTCTTGCGGTTGATAAAGGTTTGACCATGGCGGACCTCAAAGGAACACTTGAGCACTTCGCCAGAATCATGTTCGGTCCTGATGCAAAGATTCGTTTGCAGATCGGAAGAGCACACGTCTGAACTCCAGTCACTAGCTTGTATCT
>CALFOB010000175.1 GCA_937919125.1 uncultured Micrococcales bacterium
GTCTCTTGCCGACCGTTTCAACAGCGTCAAGCGTGATGATAAGGCCCAGTCGGCACTTCTCCTAGAGAAGATCGTCGCGGAAATGAAATCGCGCATTTCGGCACGAACTCATAAGGAGACTCAGCGCCGCAAGAATGCACTTGAGAGCTCGTCGTTGCCTACCAAGCTGGTTGACTGCCGCACCCAGGAAACCGACATTAGCGAGCTCTTCATCGTTGAGGGTGACTCAGCTCTAGGAACTGCCAAGTTGGCGCGAGACAGCGAGTACCAGGCGCTACTGCCCATCCGTGGCAAGATTTTGAACGTTCAGAAGGCTTCGGTGAGCGACATGCTTTCGAACACCGAGTGCGCATCAATCATTCAGGTTATCGGTGCTGGTTCTGGGCGCTCGTTCGATCTCGATACCGCCCGTTACGGCAAGGTCATTCTGATGAGCGATGCCGACGTCGACGGTGCTCACATTAGAACTCTGCTTCTAACTCTGTTTTACAAATACATGAGACCACTAGTTGAAGACGGAAGAGTGTTCGCAGCCGTCCCACCACTACATCGAGTGGTTGTCATAAACCCTGGCTCAAAGGCCAATGAGACCATCTATACCTACTCTCAACCAGAACTAGAAGCGTTGCTAGCCAAGCTTTCTAAAGCAGGTAAGAAGTATCAAGAACCTATCCAGAGATACAAGGGTCTTGGTGAAATGGATGCAGATCAACTGGCTGAGACAACTATGGATCGTAAGAGTCGTTCACTTCGTCGAGTAACAGTAGATGATCTAGCTGCAGCTGAGAAGATGTTTGAACTTCTTATGGGTAATGAAGTCGCTCCAAGAAGAGACTTCATTGTTGATAAAGCTGAGTCTTTTGAACGCGAGAGAATTGACGCTTAGTCTCTTCCAGCAGAAACAATAGTTGCGCTTAGCGGCGTTCCAGAAGCATCTCTCTTACCGAGATATTCAGGAGTCTCTAGAGGTTTACCTGCTGAAGCTGAACCTAGAATCGGTGAGTTTCCAACGTATGCGAAGTAAAGCTGGTTTTCATCTCTGATGAACTTCTGAGCTCTAACACCACCGGTTGCTCTACCCTTGGCAGGGAACTCTGACATTTCAGTGATCTTTGCGCTTCCTGCATCAACAGCACCTAGAGATTCGCTGTTGTTTGCTGCAGTTAGTACCTGAGTATCTTTGGTGACTTTGATAGAGGTGAAGTAGATTGCCTTAGCACCTTCAGAGAGCTTGATACCAGCCATACCAGCAGCTCCACGACCTTGTGGTCTTACGCTGCTTGCTTCGAATCTAAGCAGTTGTGCATCGTCTGTGATGAACACCAAGGTGTCTTTCTCAGAGCTAACTTCTGCACCGACTATTGAGTCGCCACTTTTCAGGGAAATAACTTCAAACTCGGTCTTTTCTAAGAAATCTGGACTTAGACGCTTAACAACACCGAACTGGGTTCCAATCGCGATTACTGTCTTGTCAGTTAGCTCGAAAACACCAACCAGCTTGATTGATTTAGGAAGCCCAAGGAATTCAGATGCTGAAACTGAGTTTGCTGCATCGAATCCGCCTTCACTTCCTGGAATGTCTCCGGCGTGAACGCGATGCATGACACCGTCAGATGTTAGGAAGCCGATGTAGCTTCTAGTAGTGGTTGAGATAACTGCTCTTAGGGCATCGTGCTTCTTGCGCTTGGCTGTTGGAACTGGCTCAAGTGCCGTTCTAAGAACCTGTCCGCTTGCAGTTAGAACAATGTAGCAAGGGGAGTCTGCGAGCTGAGCATCAATAGCCGCTGCTTTAGCAGAACTTACTGGCTTCACTTCAGTGATTCCATCACTGATGGTTGAGCGACGGTCGTCACCATACTTAGCTGAGACCTCTTGAAGTTCAGCTGCAACAACATCTCTCAAATTCTTGTCTGCTGAAAGGATCTTCTTTAGATCGGCAATTTCTTTAGCTAAAGTCTTGCTTTCGTTTTCGAGTTCGAGCTTTGAGAATTTAGTTAGTCTTCGAAGCTTGAGTTCAAGGATGTATTCAGCCTGAATTTCAGACAAAGTGAACTTAGTCATCAACTTCTTGCGAGCATCATCCACTTCATCAGCTGCACGAATGATCTTTATTACTTCGTCAATGCTAAGGATGGCTTTTAGCAAGCCTTCGACGAGGTGAAGACGAGCAAGTTTCTTACCCAAACGGTTCTCTGTGCGGCGTTTGATAACCACAACGCGGTGAGCAAGGTAAACACCAAGCATGTCTCTAAGACCTAGGGTTTCAGGTCTTCCATCAACTAGAGCGACGTTATTGATGCTGAAAGAGTCCTCTAGGGGAGTAAAGCGGTACAGCAAGTCCAAGACAACGTTTGGATCAAAACCGGTCTTTAGCTCAATTACGAGTTTGAGTCCATTAGTTCTGTCGGTCAGGTCAATTACGTCAGAGATACCTTGAAGCTTCTTGTTGTTGACGCCATCTTTAATCTTTTCAATAATTCGTTCAGGGCCAACTAGATAAGGGAGCTCTGTGACAACCAATGCAAGTTTTCTCGGTGAAACACTCTCGATGGAAACCTTGGCACGGGTTTTGAATGAACCTCGCCCTGTTTCATACGCCTCGGTAATACCTTCGGTGCCCATGATGATTCCACCAGAAGGTAGATCAGGACCAGGAATGAACTTCATTAGATCTGCAGAGGTGGCTTTTGGATTGCTAAGTAGGTGGATAGCTCCAGCAATTACTTCACGCATGTTGTGTGGAGCCATGTTGGTAGCCATACCAACAGCAATACCTGATGAACCGTTCACAAGCAGATTCGGGAATGCTGCCGGGAGAACTTCAGGTTCTGATAACTGGGCATCGTAGTTTGGTTTGAAATCAACTACGTCCTCATCAAGACCTTCGTTCATGATTAGGGCAGCAGCGGCAAGTCTTGTCTCTGTGTAGCGAGACGCAGCCGGACCATCGTCTAGGGAACCGAAGTTACCGTGGCCGTCAATCATTGGAACTCTAAGTGTGAATGCCTGAGACATTCTCACCATGGCGTCATAGATAGCACCGTCTCCGTGAGGGTGAAGCTTTCCCATAACCTCACCAACAACACGAGCAGACTTTACGTGTCCACGATCAGGCTTTAGCCCCATTTCACCCATTTGGAAGATGATTCTTCTTTGTACAGGCTTTAGTCCATCTCTTGCATCTGGCAGAGCTCTGGCATAGATAACGGAATAGGAATACTCAAGGAATGAGTCGCTGAGTTCTTGGGTTAGAGCAATGTCTACGATTCGCTCATCAGGGAATCGATTTTCAGGCTTCTTATTAGTCATGATCTTTCTAGTGGCTAAAAGGGCTGTGGCAGACTTATCTCTATGTCTCCGATGTTACCTGCCCCTCCTAAATCCTTTGGGATGCTCGGCGATGTGTTGATAAGTGCACTGGGTTGCGTACTTGGGGAGACTAACCCACTAAAACTGACTAAGAAGCGATCAGTGTGCGTGATTCTGGTTGACGGTCTCGGGTCTCATAACTTGAAGTCAGCTGGCGCTCACGCAGGTTTTCTGAACTCTCGAACTTCGTTGCCTGCCTCATGTTTCTTTCCCGCTACTACGGCTACAAGCATCGTTTCCTTTTCAACCGGAAAGCCACCCTGGGAAACTAAGTTCATTGGCTACCAAATCTTTGAGAAATCCTCTAAAACAAAGAGAAACCTCCTAACTGGTTGGGAAAGCAGCAACGCTGCTCACGAGTATCAGCCTTTGCAAAACATCTCTGAATTGGCCTTAGAGCAATCTGTGGAATTCCATACGATTGCTCCCTCTGCATATAAAGACTCAGGGTTTACTGCAGCCACCATGCGTGGCAGTGATTTTCATGGAACTAAATCTTTGGCAGAGAGATTTGAAATAGCCAAGGACTTACTTGCTGATTCAAAGCAAAAAGTTATTTACCTATACGTGCCAGAGCTAGATCAACTCGCTCACGCAAAAGGTTGGCAGTCTCAGGATTGGCTAAACAAGTTAGAAGACGTTGATTCTGAGATTTCTTCACTTGCAAGCAGTTTGAACAAGCATTCTGCAGTTATTGTCACAGCAGATCATGGAGTAGTGGACATTCCTCATTCAAACCATGTCTACATCGACCTTCACACGAACAAGGAAGAGCTTCTGGATGTTGGGGGAGATACCAGAGCGCTTTATCTTTACCTAACCGATCCTTCAACTACCCAAGAAATGCTTGTGAGGTTAGAACAAGCGGTTGGAGACAGCTGCTACGTCGTTAGCCCAAGCGATCTGATTGACGCTGGTTATTGGCCGGAGGGAATTGATTTAGACAGCGTTCCGGATATTTTGATATTGGCTAAAAAGGAAGTTGCGCTTTATCACAGGGAATTTGCTAAGAAGAAGTCACTAGAAATGATTGGGCACCATGGTTCAATTACCTCGCAGGAAATGAGTATCCCGCTAATAACAATTGGCTTTTAGCTAGTTATCTTCTTCGTCTTTAGTTCCGAATAGAACTTCGGCCCATCTAGATGTGCTTTGAATCGGAGGAGTTGGAGCTTGAGGCTTTTCCTCTTCAACAATTGGTTCATCGATTGTTAGCTCTTCTTGAGCAACAGGTTCGGTTTCTAGAACTTCTTCCTCAATAACTTCTTCACTTGGGTCTTGAGTTTCTTGGGTGTAGATATCTTCAGTTTCAAACTCTTCTTCTACATCGTCAACTACATGGAAGCTCGCACGAGTCTCAGTTTCTATGACTGTGAATACTTCAGTCTGGTTCTCTTCTGGTTGAACTTCTTCAATTAGTTCAGGAACCACTGAAAGACCAGTTGTCTGAGTTGTTGGTTCTTCTTGGATTGGTTCAACCTGAGCTGCTGAAACAGTTGGGTGATTAACCTGCTCTGATCTAACGTTCTTAGTGCTGTCAATCAAACTCAATGGAGATGCGTTAGACAGAAGAAGAGCACTTTGGTTCTCTGGAACTAAGTGAAGACTCTTTGGTTCGAAAGACCAGGTTGCAACTCCTTGCTCATTGTGAATCTTGTATTCAGCAGAAACCATCCAAACGCCTTCAACGGTTTTCTTGGAGACCCATGAAATTTCAGTTGCTCCATTCGAAGCAAGGCGTTCATCCATCACAGTTCCAAACTCAATCTGAGTTGGGTCGGTGAATCGATCTCCAACTAGAGAAAGTCTGATGTTTCTTGCCAGAGTAACGATGTGTTTGAGTTCAGTGAGAATAGGCGCTGCATACTTACCCACCTGATCTTCGTCAGCTCCTGTTTTAGAAACAAGTTCTGCAACAGAAGTGCCCAGACGGATCTCGGCTTGAATCTCTCTAGGAGTAAGTGTTGGTGGAAGCTCAGCTGGTCTTGACTTCATTGCCTTGAGTAGGTCAGGAGAAATCTCCAGGTAGTGGCGAGTGCCATCAGGAGCTTGGAGCTCGAGCTGGTTGTTGCTAACACCAGTTATACGTAAATCAGCCATAATCAATCCTTCTGCCGATAGTTTGCCACTCAATCTGCTAGTTTTGCGGTTGATTCTGCTGTGCCGCGACACGCCCAAACTGGGAGATGACTGACAATAGTGGTTTCGTCAGTGTTAATAGGGTTGCATTTATGCACTTCGTGTTGGACACTTTCAGCGCTGAAAAGATTAATTCGAAAGGAAAGTAATTGGCTACCGATTACGATGCTCCACGCAAGAACGATGATGACGCGGAGTCGTTGGACGCTCTCAAAGAGCGCATGCCCGAAAAGTCGTCGGTTAGCTCCGACCTAGACGAAATCGAGCACGTTGGCGAGATCATTGACCCTGATAAGCAAGATGAGCTAACCGAGGTTGTAGTTATCCCTCAGCAAAGCGATGAATTTACCTGCATGAACTGCTTCATTGTGAAGCACAACTCACAGATGGCCAAGAAGAAGAATTCGAAGGATGACTCATTCTGCCTCGAGTGCGCGGGCTAAGCCTTTTCTAAAATCTCTTTGATTCGTGCCACGTTTCGGGATGTCAGAAGCCAGTACGGTGTTGGATCGGTTTCATCCACAATCTGAATTTTTAGCAATCCCTTGACACTCGGCTGAATTGCCAACCATGCCCTGGCGTCTAACTTTTGGCCCAGCTGTTCAAAGTTCTCGTTTTTCGGAATGATTTCAATTTCACCCAAGAACTTGCGTTCAATTCGGGCTCCCTTGCAAACTAGTTCGGTTTCACTGATCTCGATAACTGGAGAAGAGACGAACAAAAAGGCCACAAAAGCCGCACTCAGCAACGCAGCGACGGGAATCGCCCAAGCCTCGCTAATCGGCAACATGATGGCAACTACGCTCACGAAAAGCAAAATCGGCAGCAGCAAATTCGGGGCGCTTGGTAGCACTCGCTCACGGTAAATCATCACCAATTTAGACTACGCTCTAACCATGACCGAATCAGTACCAGTACTTATCGTTGCCGATCCTGAACTCAAACCCGCTTACGCTCAGCCTGGCGACGCCGGCTGTGACCTACGTGCCTCAGAGGCCACCGTGGTTCCTGCCCGAGGTCGTGTATTGGTCAAGACCGGAGTGTCCATCGCACTGCCAGATGGCTACGTTGGTCTGGTTCACCCTCGTTCCGGTTTGGCTGCTAAGCGCGGGATCACCGTGCTAAACACTCCTGGAACTATCGATGCTGGCTACCGCGGCGAGCTTATGGTGACGCTATACAACAGCACCGACGAAGACTTCCCAGTTGCCAGGCTCGACCGCATTGCACAGTTAGTTATTCAACAGTTCGCGAAAGCGGAATTCATCGAAGTTGAACACTTACCCGATTCTCACCGAGGGGAAGCTGGCTTCGGTTCCACGGGAGTGAAGTAGTCGATGTCTGACATGATCAGCCCAAGCGGCCCACAGGATGTTTCTGAAGTTGGTTCAACCCTCGGGTTCCTTTCATTCGGAAGCATTCTCATGCCAACCATTGAAGGAGTATCGGTGCGAGTCGAGGTGGATGAGAACACCGGTCAAGTTGTGGCCGTAAGTTTTGAACACCAGGGCTCAGTTTTGCAAGTCTCAGCCTTTGCGGCAGCCAAAAGTGATGAACTTTGGGATGAGATTTATTCTCAGCTAATCGAAACGGTAACCACCACCGGCGGCAAAATTACTGAAACCGTCGGCGGTTTTGGTAAGCAGCTGGAAGCAACCTTGGTAACACCAAATGAAACCCGTGAATTGCGATTCATTGGCTTCGACGGACCGCGCTGGTTCCTGCGTGGTGCCATCACCGGACCGGCACTAACCGATGAAAACGCAGCTCAAAACATGGAAGATATCTTCCGTTCGCTAGTTATCGATCGAGGTAACTCTCCGCTGCCGCCTCGAGAACCACTGCCACTAAAGGTGCCAGACGGCAACTTCGTTCCACCAAAGTCCGGTTTGTAGTGACCTCGTTAGATCCCAAAGACGCCGCAGCCAAACGTCTCGGTATCGACAA
>CALFOB010000176.1 GCA_937919125.1 uncultured Micrococcales bacterium
CTTCTGGTTTAGGAGTTACGAAGAAGTTGCCTGGGTGAGGGTCAGCATGGAAGAAGCCGGTAACAAAGAACTGTTCGAAGGTAACTCTTGCTAATTCAGCTGCTACTGCATTCGGATCTATACCTGCATGCTTTAGAGATTCAACATCAGTTATCTTGATTGCTGTCACATCACTGAGAGCCATAACTCTTCTTGCTGTTCTTTCCCAGACAACTTCTGGGACACTCACACGTGGGTCGTTTTCAAAATTAGCCTTGAACTTCTCTAAGTTCTTAGCTTCATTGAGATAGTTGATCTCCTCCATGCTGGTAGCAGCAAATTCTTCAACTAAGGCCGGAGCATCCGCTCTTCTTGAAACGAGTTTCACCTTGGATAAAATCACACCAACTTTGCGAAGGGCCCTAATGTCCACTTCAACAATCTCTTCAATGCCAGGTCTTAGGACTTTGACAACCACATCCTTGAAACCCCAGTCACTAGCTAAAGCAGGGGAGAGAGTGGCTCTATGAGCCTGGCCTAATGATGCTGCAGCTAGTGGTGTCTCTTCAAAAGTCTCAAAAGCAACGCTTGCTGGCAAACCAAGTTCACGCTCAATCTGCTCGAGAATCTCAGAGAACTTTTCAGGCTTGACTTCGTCCTGCAGGCCTTCAAGCTGGCTGGTTATCTCAACCGGTAAAACATCCAGCCTTGAAGAAAGGAACTGGCCCAGTTTGATCATTAGGCCGCCGAGGTCTGCCGCTAAATCATGAAACTTCCTAGCTAATTTAGTAAGTCTCTTGATTCGTCCTCTTGAAGAGAATCTACCTAGTCCAAGTGATGGAAGGAATAGTTCAAACCACCAGCTCTGCACCAGAGCGTGGGTAGCAAAACGCATGATGCGTCTGTATCTAGATTTAAGTGCTTTAGCGTTTCTAGCTTTTGAACCAAGTTCTGATTCTTGGGTCATTTAGCTAATCCTCGGCAAGGATTGCATGAACCTTGCGTCGAGTCTCATCTACCAATTCGGTAGCACGCTTCTGCTGCTCCGGTGTTCCAGTCTGAGCAACCTGGGCTAGAGCTTGAGCTAGTTTCACACTTGCCTTTACACCAGCGGAATTCAGTTCCATCCAGTTGTTCTTGGAACCAGCAGGCTTGTCTTTGCTTTCCTGCTTCTTATCTACTTCTTCAGTCAGGAAGCTCTTACCTTTCTTAGTGATGCTGTAGACGCGAAGTTCCTTTTCAATCTTTAGAGCGACTAGACCCTCATCGGTTAGTTCTTCAAGTAATGGATAGATAGAGCTCTTCTTAGGCGTCCAAGAGCCACCACTTGCTAGGGAAATAGTTTCAATTACTTCTTTGCCGTTCTTTGGATCACCTTTTAGGACGCTTAGAACTGCGATACGCAGATCCATTTCAGATGGAGAGCTTGAGTTCATCTTGGTTGAACTGTTGAGTGCTGAGGAAACCATTCCTCTAATCCCGTCAATAATTTCGCTAACGTCAAACTTCATTGGTGAATTAGACACTGTTACCTTTCGTTTTCTATTTATTGAGAAGAGACATTAGCTCTTCAATTTCTGCACTCTGGTTCACGATAATCTCATTCGCAAACTTAGAAAGTTCTGGATCGTCAATACCTAAAGCATCAGCAGCCATGGCTACTGCTCCTTCGTGGTGTTGAATCATGTATTGAACATATAGTTGGTCGAATTCCTCGTTCTTGGCAGATCGGAGTTCTTCAACCTGTGATGTAGAAAGCATGCCATCCATCATCATCGAGTAATCAGCTCTAGCACCTTCAAGCCATGGGGTCATCTTTTCAATCTCAGGAGATTGTTCGGAAATGATCTTTTCTGCCATTGAGAGAACTTCAGCATTAGAGGTGTTTGTTAGGGCGAATTCAGAGATGTCAACTGCTTGTTGGTGGTGAGGAATCATGGCCTCAGCAAAGCTCTTCTTGTCTGTGATGCTCATTGAGTGCATAGAACCGTGATGTGAATTCGGGTCCATAATCTTGCTGTTTGGGCTAGTTGACTCATTTATAGTTATGCAGCCTGACAAGCCGAACCCAGTTAGGGTCAAACCAATAACTATTGATGATGCTCTAACTAATCTCTTCATGACTCAATGCTAACTGTCTAGCCTGAGGAATAACTGGGCAGGATTCCGTCATTGGCGAACAGCCAGGTGAACCCAGACTCAGAAAGCTCACTAGCAAAGCGACCATGGGATAATTGAGGCAACGAGAGGAACTAATGTCTAAAGTTATCGATCTAAAAATTGAGGGTATGACC
>CALFOB010000177.1 GCA_937919125.1 uncultured Micrococcales bacterium
CTCAAATGAAGTAGAAGTAAAAAAAGATCTAGAAAAAGCTTCTGGTTCTTACTCAGACCATGAGTATGAACTAGGCCTTCGCGTAGTGAACGAAGACGCAGTTGCTGACCCAGGTCTAGAGCCTCACCGCGTTCGCATGACTGACAAGAGCGAGAAGCATGAGAAAGCTGCCGTTCGTCAGGTAGCACTACTGTTCACTCTTTCTATGCTTGGAAGTGCATTTGCTCTATGGGCATACTTCAACTTCCCACTCTCAGAAGACCTATCAAGCGTTCGCCTGAACACTTTGTACCTAGGTGTTGGAATGACACTAGGTCTAATGGGTATTGGTATTGGTGCTGTCCACTGGGCTAAGACACTTATGCCAGACAACGAAGTTTCCGAAGAACGCCACCTAGTTCGTGGTTCAGACGAGAAGCGTGCTGCTGCAATTGAAATTCTTGCTGCTGCAAACCAGGAGTCTGGATTCACAAGAAGAAAACTTATCCGCAGAACACTTTACGGATCCCTCGCACTCTTCCCATTCCCTGGAATCATTTTGCTAGCTGACCTAGGTCCTAACCCAGGTGATTCATTGCGACACACATTCTGGAAGGCTGGAACCCGTCTAGCGAAGGACCCAACAGGAGTTGAAATCAAGGCTTCTGATGTAACCGTTGGTTCTGTTTTCCAAGTTATTCCAGCAGGTCTAAACCCTGAGCAGCACGATTACTTGGAAGAGAAGGCTAAAGCGGCTGTTCTTCTTGTTCGTGTTGATCCAAGCGAACTAAACGAAACCGACGAGCGTAAGAGCTGGTCTTACCAGGGAATTGTTGCATACTCCAAGATTTGTACACACGTAGGTTGTCCTGTTGCTCTTTATGAGCAGCACACTCACCACTTGCTATGTCCATGTCACCAATCAACTTTTGACCTTGTCAACGGTTGCAAGGTTATCTTTGGCCCTGCCGCAAGACCACTCCCTCAGCTTCCGATCACTGTAGACAGCGAAGGTTACCTAGTGGCACAAAGCGACTTCCACGAACCAGTTGGTCCATCATTCTGGGATAGGAGTGTCAAGTAATGTCTATTACTCAATCAAAGCCACAGAAGAACTCTTTCCTAGCTGGAACAGCAAACTACGTTGATGAGCGCGTTGGTGCTTCAAGAATACTTAAGGAATTTGGTCGCAAGATCTTC
>CALFOB010000178.1 GCA_937919125.1 uncultured Micrococcales bacterium
TGATGATGAGCATCATTTACTTACGTCAAGGTTGCTACACCCTTGCGGATAGATGTGTTGATGGAATCACAGCAAATGCTGACCGTCTGAGAGCTGATGTTGAGAGATCAATTGGAACTGTCACAGCACTTTCACCAATGCTTGGATATGAAAATGCGACACTGGTTGCTCAAACCGCTTTAGCTGAAGACAGCACTGTGAAAGAAGTTGTCTTGAGACTAGGGCTAATGAGTGAAGCAGAGTTCAATGACATCTTGGGAGATGTCGACAAGCTAGTTAGACCTAACGGCTAAAACTATTTCTTTGATCTGCGCTGCAGAACTAGGTAAGCCCCAAGAGCTCCACCGGCGATAACGAAAGCTCCCGCCCAGATCAGGCTCTGCACTAAATCAGGCTTGCTATCGTCAACTTTTGAAAGAGGCTCTTGAGCTGCCAGGGTAAGTTCAACGCCATTGTCATCGAAGCACTGGTTACCAATACTTTCTGCAACATAACCTGTTGTGTTTTCAACAGTGATTAGGTACTCGCCTGAGGCGATGTGACCATCATCTGAGGCACTTCTCCATAGAACCTTGTATTGACCTGGATCTTGAATGTTGACTGTGGTGTACATGGTCTTGCCGTCAATGCGTGCACAGGCAGCACCTAGCTGCTCACCTGTTTCTGCATTGGCAATAGCCAATAGGTTGCCTTTGCCAAACTCTGTTGGGATAGGTTCTTCACCATATTCGAGGCGGATGTCTATACTTCCAGCCTCAACTACTGACTCCGCAGCAGGGGTTTGACCGATTAGTTCATTGTGGGCTAGGGCCGGAGAACTGATTAGAAATACTGCTGAGATAGCCAAAACAAAGGCAGAAACTGTCAACTTACGCATGAACCCATTCTACAACTGGCGAAAAGGTCTAAAATTGAGGGGAATAGAGCCGTTCGGAGCAAAATGCCATCACCTAACTCACCATTGAACTACCTGAGGCAAATAGCCATCGGGTCGGCCACTGGTCTAATCCTTTTAGCCCTAATTATTGGTGGCTTCACACTTGCAGCACCAAAGTCAAGCGCTCCTACAAATACTCCAACTAACACTCCAACCGAGACTCCAACCGTCACGCCAACAGCAGATGCCAGAGACTGCTCTATTGCAGAGCTAGCTCTAGACAATCGTCTTGTGGGACTACATGCTCAAGTGTTGAATCCAGCAACTAACGAAGTTTTGTTTGATGTTCAAGGCGATGTTCCTGCCCAAACTGCTTCAGTTATGAAACTTCTTACAGCAACGGCAGCATTACAGGTGCTGGGACCAAACTACAGAGTTCAAACCAAGGTTTATGCAGATCTAGATAACCCAGGGCACATCGTCATTATTGGTGCAGGTGACCCAACTCTTTCTAGAGTGAGAGCTGGAGTTCAATCTGTCTACAAAGATGCGCCAAAGCTTGCAGATCTCGCAGTTCAAATCAACGAATGGGCTAGATCAACTCCAATTACTAACATCACTTTAGATTCCACTTACTTCGAGCCTGAAGGCTGGGATCCAGGTAACCCTGAAACTGAGAGAACCATTGGGTACCAATCCATCGTTACTGCTCTGCAGGTAGATGGCGATAGAGCAAACCCAACTGTTCTTACCTCCCCAAGAAGCACTAACCCTGTAAACACAGCTGGTGTTGCTTTGAAGAAAGCTATTGGACCTCTTGCAGCATCTGCTACTTTAACTGAAGCAAAAGCGGGAGAGAACTTGCTTGAAATCGCTTCAGTTAGGTCACAGCCAATCAGCAAGTGGATTGAACACATGCTGAAGGTAAGCGACAACACTGAATCTGAATTCTTAGCTCGTTTAGTTTCAAAGCAGCTTGGTTACTCAGGTTCTAGAGATTCTCTAGATGTTGCTCTAAAGGCTGCGCTAACACGTGCTGGTCTATCAACTCTTGACCTAGTTCTACTTGATGGGTCAGGATCAAACGAAGCTAACCGAGTTCCTGCGACCTTCATCAACGCTTTACTAAAGAAAGTCTTGAACGAAGACGGCGACCTAGGTGTTATCAGACGAGCACTGCCTGTTGCCGCAGAGACTGGATCTCTAGCAAACAGATTCCAGGGTGAAAACATTGACGCAGCTGGCAAGATCTTTGCTAAAACTGGTTGGACCAAGAACGAATACTCCCTAGCTGGAATAATCAAGGCTAAAGATGGAACAGATTTGGTCTTTAGCATTGCTGCTATTGGTAACGTCAATGCAACTGCTAAAGATGCAATTGATAACTTAGCCACAGGGATTTATAGATGTGGAAATAAACTTTCAGCCGAAACAGTGCCAAAAAACTAATAAAGAAGAAGGTAGCAATGTCGCTCACCGAGAGTGAACTATTAGCAAAAGTCCCAACCCAGCTATACATAGGCGGAGCCTGGGTTGACGGTCATGGTGCAGATCAAATAATCGTTGAGGACCCATCAACAGGCAAAACCTTGGCAACTATCGCTAACGCCAACGAAATAGATGGTCTTGCAGCTCTTACTGCAGCATCCAATGTTCAAGAGTCTTGGGCAAAGACTCCACCTCGTGAACGTGCAGAGATTCTAAGAAGAACATTCGAGCTAGTAAAGGCAAGGAGCGAAGAGTTCGCGATGCTAATCAGCTTAGAGATGGGTAAACCATTAGCTGAGGCAAGGGGAGAGGTTACCTACGGTAACGAGTTCCTACGCTGGTTCTCAGAAGAAGCGGTTCGCATAAGCGGAAGATATGGTTCTTCACCTGAAGGAACTGGTCGCATGCTTGTGACTCAAAGACCAGTAGGTCCAGCTTTCGCTATTACTCCTTGGAATTTCCCGTTGGCTATGGCAACCAGAAAAATTGGTCCGGCTATTGCAGCTGGTTGCACAATGGTTGTGAAGCCTGCGGAACTTACTCCACTTACAACCTTGCTTTTGGTTAAGACCATGGAAGAAGCGGGTTTGCCAGCAGGTGTTGTAAACGTAATTACTACCAGCACATCTGCTGCAACAAGTGCTCCGATAATTTCAGACCCAAGACTTCGCAAGATTACCTTCACTGGCTCAACTGCGGTTGGCGTTAGATTGCTTGAGCAATCTGCAAAGCAGGTACTTAGAACATCAATGGAGCTAGGTGGCAATGCCCCATTCCTAGTCTTTGAAGACGCAGACATTGATGCAGCTGTTGAAGGTGCGATGCTTGCAAAGCTTCGCAACATTGGACAGGCCTGCACAGCAGCCAACAGGTTCATCGTTCACGAGTCTCTTGCCGATGAGTTTGCTAACAAGATGGCAGCCAAGATGGAAGCAATGCCACTAGGTAGAGGAGTTGATCCTGAAACCAAGATTGGTCCTGTCATTAACGAAAAGGCAAGGCAGAACCTGAAGCGTTTAGTTGAAACAACAGTTTCTGAGGGTGGAAAGGTTGTTAGCGGAGGCTCAGCTCGTTCAGGCGAAGGTTACTTCTTCGAGCCAACTGTCTTGGCTGATGTGAAACCAGGGTCAACCATTCTCAATGAAGAGATCTTCGGCCCAATCGCACCAATCGTTAGATTCAAAGACGAGGACGAAGCGATTCGCTTGGCGAATGACACTGAGTATGGCCTAGTTTCTTACGCATACACCCAAGACCTCAAGAGAGGTCTTCGCTTGATTGAGCGACTGGACACCGGCATGACTGGGCTAAACACTGGTCTTGTAAGTAATGCTGCTGCTCCATTCGGTGGTGTGAAACAATCAGGCTTAGGTCGTGAAGGTGGTCTAGAAGGAATTCACGAGTACTTGGAAACCAAGTACGTAATGATTCCTGATCCAAGTCTTTAGAAGCTAGGAAAAATCATGAGCAGAGTCGGACTAATAGAAAAGCCAGCCGTATGGGCAGCAACACTAGGGCCAATAGTTACCTTCATTGGTTACACAATTGCTGGAGCAATGTGGGAAGGCTATGACGGAGTCAAGAAAACTATTAGCGACCTAGCCGCTGATGACTCACCCGTTCAACTCTTTATCTCCGCAGTCTTTATCTTCGGAGCAATCTGTGACATTGTGATTTCTCACTACGCCAAAGCTTTTGCTATTGCTGGGCGAATAGTTATCCTGCTAATTGGTTTGGCAACTATCGGTTTGACAGTCTTCACTACTCCAGACCAACAGAGTTACTCAGTAATGCACCGTGTATTCGCAATTTCAAGTTTTGTTCTTCTTTGTGTTTGGCCTTTGTTCGCGATGCGAAGAGGTGATGATGTTCCACCCTTACTAAGGCCAGGAGCAGCAATAACAGGAGCTCTAGTTATAGGAGTAATTTGCATCTGGTTCCTAAGCCTCTGGCAAGACCCAAACTCAACAATTACTGGACTGGGTGAACGTATTGGTGTTGGGGCTCAAGGCTTGTATCCGATGATTGTGATTTGGCACAGTTACCTGTGGCAGAGAAAGAACGCTCAGTAAGGGAAATAGTTCTTGATTGGGAGAACCGCTTTGAACTCGGTTCTTTGCTCTTCGCTGTTCCAGCTCAATGTTCTTTCGAGACACACAGCATCAAGCATCTTGGACCCAACGCTTTCAATACTCTCTTTAGACGGCTTCAAGCCATCGTTACTGATAAGAATGTTTATCGTTCTTTGATCTTTGAGTGTGATTTCACCAAAGATGTTGCTGGCATTACCGTGGCGTACAGCGTTACTTACTACTTCCTTCAAGATCTCGTTCATGATTGCATTCGCTACCTCATCTCTTCTAAGCGAATCGGTTGCAGACGGGGTTATGAAAATGTGTACGTCACTGATTCCGTTCCAAACCGATTGAATCTCTGCGATTGAGACATCGACGGGGTGGATAACTGAACGAGTATCTTTCAGGGCATTCATCGCTCTTTGAATATCACCAATGATCTGCTCCTGAGTCTCAGGGGTGAGTTCTTTTGAATTACTGGCTCTGATAGAAGCTGTAGTCAGAGCAGGCTGGACAACTCCGTGAAGGAGTAAGTACCAGCCATGTCGAGCGAGCCATGCTTTCTGTTGGTATAGCTTGTTCTCTCTAGCCAACTCTGCAATCGCCCTGTTTAGTTCAGCTTCTACTCTTGCTCTACCCAAATCTAGAATGTGTGATTGAGAAGCGGCAATAAATGACCATCCTTGCATCACCAGAAAAGAAGGTAGAAGTTCTGGGACTCCAGGCTCGTTAGGAATCTGATACACAATCAAGAAACCTGGCAGCCCTGCAATGTATGCAATGACTGTTGTAGCAATAAACCCCTGAATAACAGAGAGATCAGGCAATCTCAATGTAGCTACCTTAAACAAAAGCAACGTACCAACAAATGAAAGACACATTCCAGCTATGTCTAAGGCCGTGGCATTTGGAACAGCAAAAATCGCTGTAAAGAACATCACAATTGGAAGCGGGACAAAGCTGTTCCAGATTCTTATTGACTTTGATAAGTCGACTTTGATTGCTGGTTCATTCGTATTGGTGGAATTGGGGGAAGACAACTTCGACAAGCCCCTGGCTTCCTGCGTCAAACTATCGCTAAAAGGCTTCAACTCCTCACGAATGTAATTGGTGACTTGAGTGATGAGTGAAACAATGTCTTTCGATTCCTTCACCGCATTTTGGATCTTCTCTAGCTGTGGAGAAAGGACTTTGAATGTATTCAACGCCGCTTCTTTTGTCTCATCCTCAAGCAGCTCTGGCGCAGCCTCTCTGAAGGAAAGAAGTTCGGACTGCACTTCCTGCAGTCTGGCTAAATTAGCATCTCTCTCAAGGCGGTTACCCGCGACATTAGTGAATAGCACTAGGAGTGAGACTCCTAGGAACACACCGCCGATAAACCGAAATGCAGGATCACCTTTATCTTCTATGCCAAGCAATGGCGAAACATAAAGCATCGACATATTCTTGATTCCGAAAAATAGAGCAGACATAGAAATGTTGAACCATGGCTGGGAAGTCTTTGAGCTATTAGATCTTCTTTTTAGGAGAACAATCGGTATCACCAAAGTAGAACAGATGAGTAAACCAACAAAGTTTGCAGGCACCCAAGCCCAGGTGTAGTTGCCGAGGCGAACGACGTCAAAAGCAAAACTCAGCAATGCGATGAAAGCTAGTCCTACAGCGAATAGCCGAAGACCCAATGCGTTTGGATTGCCAAGCCGAGTCCAGAATCTTCGTGCAGAAAAACTGAAATTCATGCAGACCCTCGCTCGGTTGAACTAACGCCTAAAGTCTAGTTTTCAAGATAAGTTAGAGTCTTAGAACCACTTTAGGATCTGTCTGAATCCTCATCAGTGTTCGTTGAAACGAACTCTTCATCAACTTCTTCTATGCCCGAGCTCAGGGATATTCCAAGTATGTCTGCCGATGACGAAGGTAGTTCTAGGTCCTCAACCTTGCTCAAGGCCTTGTTCACAGCCCTGGTTCTGGTTCCAGCTTGGCTGACTGTCTTTTGAGCGGTCTCTAGCTGTCTGGCTAGTGTGTCCATAACGCCTGAGTACTTACCAAACTCAGTCTTAGCTGCACTCAGCACCTTCCAAACATCAGAGGCACTCTTTTCAATAGCTAGAGTCTTAAAGCCCATTTGCAGGCTGTTCAGAAGAGACATCAATGTGGTCGGTCCTGTGACAAGAACGCGGTAGCTGTTCTGCAATTCGCTGGTTAGCCCTGGACGTCTAACAACTTCGGCAAATAGACCTTCGGTTGGCAAATACATAATGGCAAAGTCCGTGCTGATTGGAACGTGAAGATACTTGTCGGAGATCAGCTTGGCCTGAGTTTTGATGGCTTTCTCAACTGCTTTGGCCGCGTTAGCAACATCTTCAGCGGATCCTGTTTCCTGAGCGTTCTGAAGTTTCTCATAGTCTTCTTGTGGGAACTTGCTGTCTATCGGGAGATAGACATTTTCGCCATCTGAGCGACCAGGAAGCTTGACTGCAAACTCAACCAAGTCATTAGACCCAGGTTTGATTTTTACATTCTTTTCATACTGGCTCGGAGCGAGAACATCTTCAAGTTGACGCTCTAGCTGAACCTCACCCCAACCGCCTCGAGACTTAACGTTTGTAAGCACCTTTTGAAGGCTGCCAACATCGTTGGCTAGGTTCTTCATTTCTCCGATGCCTCTAGCAACCGCTTCTAAGTTTTCGCTGACAAGTTTGAAAGATTCACCTAAGCGCTTTTCTAGAGTTCCTTGGAGTTTTTCATCCACAGTCTCACGCATCTTCTCGAGCTTCTCTTCGTTGCCCTTGCTCATCTTTTCAATTTCAGTTTGCAGAGTTATTTGCATCTGCTGCTGTTTCTTGGCATTCGAGTCGGTTAATTCGGCAATCTTAGTTTCAATGTTTCGAAGTGACTCATTTAGAGACTTCTGTAATTCAACTCTTGAGTTACCTGCTTCGTCTCTTTGAAGCTTTGCTGAGTTCTGAGAAGCTTCGCTAAAAGAAGCTAAGCGCTTTTCGACTATGTCGTGATTAGCTGCAATAGCTGACCTAAGTTCGTCTCTGTGAACCTGAAGATCTTTGGAGATATCTAGGGAAGCGGAGGAAGACTTGCGAGTTAGGACTAACACTGCCAAGCCAATAAGTCCAACTAAGTTGATCACTGCGATAAGCGTCAAGGTGTCCATGTTCCTCCGGTACTTGTAATTGTGTATCCCCTAGAAGAATAAGTCTTACCAACGACAAATTATCCCCAGGCTTAGTACGCTTCCTAACCGAATAGAGCTAAGAGCAGGGCAGCAAAGATTGCGGTAAAGATAGCTGGGGTTAGGTATTTAGAGACATTTAGCCAAGGACCGAGACTAATGACCTTGGTTGCTAAAAATCCCTTGGCAGGTAGCTTTTCTAGGTCTTTGGCAATAGCCTGACCCTCAGCAGAGGCTGAGAACTGAACTAACGCTCCCAAAATCCCAGATGCAAGCAGAATCCCCGCAGCAGCAAGACTCACAAAGAGACCTAGCTCTCGGATCGTTCCAACTAGTCCAACGGTTGTTATTAGAAGGAATGTGGGGGCTAGTTGGGAGATAACAAGGTGGTTTCTAGTCTTTAGCCAAAGTTCGAGCAGGTCTTTTTCTGTCATGCCTCAATTCTAGGGTTTGCGTTTCTAACTATTAACCCCAAATTACGCATTTATGCTCTAGAGCATTTATACTCTAATCATGGGAAGACAGCCTAAACAAGATAAAGACCAACTGGATAACTTCGTTGAGCAATGGCGGACGAAAAGAAAGATGTCCAGGCAGGAACTAGCTGATTTAGTGGGGGTTCACTATCAAACGATGAGTTACATCGAACGTGGGGAATACGCACCTACCCTTGCCCTAACCCTTAGGTTAGCCGCAGCCCTAGATTGCAAAGTTGAACAACTATTCAAATTGAAAGTGAGCACAAAATGACTAAGCCAAGCATTGTCGCAGAGATCAGAACTGCGCGAGTTGAGCGAATTCTTCAAACAAAGCAGAACAGATTGCTCACATCTCCATGGATGAGAAGAACTCTGAGCTTGGTAGCCATCATTTCTAGCTATCTCGTCATGGCATCCTTGCTAATCCCAACCCCATACACAATTAGTAAGAAGAATCGGATCTATGTCGATTACGATGCCATTCAAGGCAATTGGCTTTATGAGTTCAGAGATACCACCCAAGGATTAGCGCTACTGCTATTGATTTGGAGCTTCATCCTGCTTCGCATCTCAATGAGAAGAGTTACCTTACTTCCCAACGAGTACTTGGATGAGCTGCAGATTACAAACAGAGACTGGGCTTTCAAGAACGGGTACCTAGTGGTTAGAAGAATTGGTCTGGGTGTTGCCATCTTCTTTGCATTCCTAGCAACCTTTGGAAATCAAATGACAAGCTTCTCAGCAGGTAACGGCCCAGTGGTCAAGGGCTGGAGAGCCTTTGAAAGGTACCTGACAGATTTGAGTGTCGTAGATCCATTCAGCTTCTATTTCAAAGCATTCCTATTACTAACTTTCGTTGCCTACTCATTCCCCATCATTCTCTTGGCATGGAGAGAGGCTAGATTCCCAGAGGTAATCCCTGAGGTTGAAGAAGAAAAGGACTACAGCCCAAAGGAGAAGACAGCTAACTTCTATTTCAAGGTAATCAAATGGATTGTTATCTGCATAGCATTCTTCGTATCTCTATACGTAAGCCCTAAGGCATTCCTAACTCTGAGCCCGGTAATTAGCATCCTATTAGTGCCTCTCTTCTACTGGGTCATCCCAGGAGGTCTAGTGCTGTTTGTTTGGGCCTCAATCACAACTTCTAAGGGCATTATTCTCGCTAGGAAAGTTGGGTTTGCCAGTGCAGAGCATAAGCGTTGGGCAAACATCTCTACAGGATTTCTCACCGTGACGCTAGCGCTTGGACTCTTTGTCGGCATCAGTTTGGTTGCGGCAATTGCTGGCGTGTCCGCTTATTCATCGATTCTTTCAGGTTTCCCGATATTGCTTCTAGCTATTCTTGCCGGCTTGTTGATGATTCCTACTCAGGCACTATCAATGACCTTTTATGCCAAGCTGAAAACAAAGGAAGACTAAAGCACTCAATGTAATGCTCAATACAGAGACACCTCATCAAATGATGAGGTGTTTTTGGTTTAGCTATTTCGAAACGAGAAGTTTTTGATCTGATGGGTATGCTCTTTTTATGACTAATCTAGACCGCCCTGAAATTGAACCAATGCTAGAGCCAGCACCTACTGTGCTGACTACTAAAGACATCGTTATTGGCGATGGAGCAGAAGCTCCTGCTAACTCTGTGGTGAATGTTCACTACCTGGGTGTCGACTATGAGAGCGGTGAAGAATTTGATTCTTCGTGGGGCAGAGGTGAGTCAATCGAATTCCCTCTGAACCGTCTAATTAAGGGATGGCAAGAAGGTATTCCAGGTATGAAGGTAGGCGGCAGAAGAATGCTGATCTGTCCTCCTGAGTTGGCTTATGGACCAGCTGGATCGGGACACCGTCTTTCAGGCAGAACACTTGTGTTTGTTATTGATCTGCTTGGCGTCAAATAGTTAGTCAACTTCTGGATTGAACTAGGGAGTAATGATGGAGTGCAAAGAGTGTGGCAAGGAAAAGGAACTTTTTGGCTGCGAAAGTTGTCACCCAGGCGATCAGGTTTTTTGAAAATCTTAGTTGTTTAGGAATAATCGCGTTGATTTTCATAGGTGCCGGAATCTACTGGTTCTTCTTCGCTTAGCAGAAGCAGAATTCCTCAGCCCAGCCGACTCAGCAATTCCTGAAATCTGAACCTTTTACGGTGTTCAAAAGCCCCAATATTCAACTATTTTGGGGCTTTTTCCTGTTCCCGCGCTTATGGGGTTAGACCCCTGTAACCTGATTAACAGCAAAAAATAAAGAAAGCCATAGAGAAGGAATTTTGCAAATGGAACCAATCTTTATTGTCGGCCTTGTGGTCGCAATAGCCCTATTCTTCGATTTCACCAATGGATTCCATGACACGGCAAACGCTATGGCAACGCCTATTGCCACTGGGGCTATGAAACCAAAGGTTGCTGTTGGTATTGCAGCTCTAATGAACCTAATTGGAGCTTTCCTTTCCACTACAGTTGCAAAAACTATTTCGGTTGACATGATCAATCCAGGAATTAACATCAGTGCCCAGCTGGTATTTGCCGGACTAACCGGTGCGATTCTTTGGAACCTAACAACTTGGTTCCTTGGTTTGCCATCATCGTCTTCACACGCACTATTCGGTGGACTTATTGGTTCGACCATGGCTTACTTCGGAGCAGCTGGTGTGAACTTCACAAAGATGATCGAAAAAGTTTTCATTCCTGCGATCTTTGCTCCACTTGTAGCCGGAATCGTTGCTTACACGGCTACCAAAGTTGCTTACATAATTACTTCTCGAAGCCAGGCAGAGAGAAAAGCCAAAGACATTTCAACTGGTAGAAACAAGTTCAAGATCGGCCAGATCTTCTCTTCTTCATTAGTTGCTCTTTCTCACGGAACTAACGATGCTCAGAAGACCATGGGTGTGATTACTCTTGTGCTTGTTGCAGGTGGCTACCAGGCATCAGGAGACCACGTTGAACTTTGGGTTGTAGTTTCTGCCGCATTAGCAATTGCACTAGGGACTTACGCGGGTGGTTGGAGAATCATCAAGACTCTAGGAACTGGGCTTTCAGAAATTCGTCCGGCTCAAGGCTTTGCGGCTGAGGTTGCAACTGGCGTGACAATCCTTGCTTCAAGCAAGTTTGGTTTTGCCCTTTCAACCACTCAGGTTGCTTCGGGATCAGTTATTGGGGTTGGCCTGGGTCGCAAGGGTGGAACTGTTCGCTGGAACAAGGCTGGACAGATCTTTGTTGGCTGGCTATTCACACTTCCTGCCGCAGGTCTTGTCGGAGCTGCTTCTGCCTACCTAACTATGCAGGGTGACTGGGGTTTGATTGTTGACGCTGCGCTAACTGCTGCAGTGTGTATCGCAATCTTTACCGTCTCAAGGCGTAACAAGGTGAACGCAACAAACCTACACAGCGATTTAGAAGAAGCTAGCGAAGTTGTGCTAACAGCTCGTCAGCAGAAGGCATTAGCAGCAGCCGAAAGAAAAGCCGCTGCTAAGGCAAAACGTAAGAGCAAGAAGAAGGGCAAGAAATTATGGAAATTGTAATTGACTGGAATGCATTCCTGCTGGTCTTTGCGGCAGCACTAGGCTTCACAAGTCTTATCGTCGCCTGCTTCTCTTTCGGAGCTAGATTCCTAACCAATGCTCAAAACATTTCACCAAAGGCACGTAAGGGGAATACAAAGGCTCAGCAGTCAGAGGCTCTAAACCTGATTGGCGCTTATGTGGCATTTGCTATTTGTCTTTGTGCTCTCGCATTCGGAATTTATCTAATCATCCCGTTCCTGCCGCATTAAGAAAGGGCCCTATACTGCTAGTGGCAAATGAATCTACTTGGGGCACCTGTAAGTGCATGTGTCTCAAGGCATGGTGAATGTAGCCATCCGCCTAGCGAATCAATTGATCTAACTCAGTTGGTGGCCCATCCTCGCGACTTCTAAACTCGGTTTGTTTTCCCCAAACAATCAGTCGCTTTTCTGTTGTGTAGCGAGGCGTACAGGTAGTCAGAGTAATCCACTTGTCTTCTGGACGATTGAGTGGATTAGTTCCAATCACCCAAGTGTCATTCGGTGCGACCACAGAGCTGTTTACTACTTCGTATGTCGTCCAACCTTGTTCGAACTCAACATAAATTTGATCACCTTCAACCAGCTGGTCTATGTGATTAAAAGCTCCTCCATGCGTGGTGCGATGAGATGCCAAAGCAAAGTTACCCACTTCATTTGGCATTGCTGTGCCCAAGTAATGGCCAATGCCCACAGTGTCGAGCACTTCTTTGACAGAAGTTCCTTCAGCGATTGGTCGTCTAAATTCCGATCCAAAGCGAGGGATGTAGATGACTGCGAATGAATCGTTTGCAGCTGGTTTGCCTGGTTTCTTACTCTCCAAAACCTTGGATAATTCTTGAGCCTGTTTCTGCTGCTCACCACTTTGGATGTTGGTTTGGATTACTTCGCTATATAGCGGTGGAAAGAGTAAAGCGATTCCAGCAGCGAACAAAGCAAAGCCAGATAGAAGCTTTATGCGTCTACTTAGCTTCACTCCATTCACCATGAACCAGATTCTGAAGACCTTATTAGATCTTGCGTGATGCAGACCTTGCTAAAAGCACGAATCCAAGCATCAAAGCTATGACTCCGAAGAAGATTGCAACAGATCCAATCTCACTTCCAGTGAATGCAAGCTCTTCAACAGGCTCCCATTGTGCGTAAAGAACAGTTCCAACCGGAAGGTTAGGGGTGTCTCCAGGTGCGAATGAGAGTCCTGATCCGTCAGCAGCGGTGTTCCAGCCAACAAATCTGAATCCAGCTCGTGAAAGCATTCCGGTGTTTGGGTCAATAACTACTGGTGAACCCTGATCAACACTGTCTGGAACAGTTCCCTTGGTTGCACCGTTAGGGTTGTAAATCACACGAGGGGTAGGTGTCCATTCAGCGTAGAGGGTTACGTCTGCTGTGAGGTTGTAGGTTGCGCTTACGTCGTAGTGTGTTCCTGTTCCGTCAGCTGCAGTGTTCCAACCTGTGAAGGTGAAGTTAGGTAGCTCTAGAGATCCGCTGTTAGTTGCAAGAGTTTTTGTTCCGCTACCTGTTTGGTTAGCAGGTGTTGTTCCACCTGTTGAACCATTACCTGAATAGGTGATGGTGTAGCTAGCTGGAGCTACTGGTGTCCATTCAGCGTAGAGGGTTACGTCTGCTGTGAGGTTGTAGGTTGCGCTTACGTCGTAGTGTGTTCCTGTTCCGTCAGCTGCAGTGTTCCAACCTGTGAAGGTGAAGTTAGGTAGCTCTAGAGATCCGCTGTTAGTTGCAAGAGTTTTTGTTCCGCTACCTGTTTGGTTAGCAGGTGTTGTTCCACCTGTTGAACCATTACCTGAATAGGTGATGGTGTAGCTAGCTGCAGGGCTACCGACCACAAAGGTGTACTGAACTTCAGGTGCTGGAGCGTAAGTTGCATTTCCACCCTGGGTGTTTCTGATGGTGCAGTTTCCTGGGTCAACAATAGTCACAACAAATCCTGAGATGGTACAAACAGCTGGGCTCTCGGAAATCATTGTCACAGGCAAAGTTGATGTTGCTTCAGGAGACAGAGTGATTGTGTATGAGCTTCCGCTGTATGTCTGATCTCCTGGACTAGGAGCAGTAATAGTCTGCGGAGTCTTTGTTGAGATTGGGAAGGTCTGTGATACAGGTGCCGCAGCACTGTATGTTCTGTCACCAGGCTGTGTGGCAACAATGGTACATAAACCACTAGATACTGGGGTGATGTCTGTTCCTGAGACTGTACAAACACCAGGAGTTAGTGAAGTCAAAGTAACGGTAAGCCCTGAAGTGCTGGTTGCTCCTGAGGCAAATGCAGGATCATTGGGGCTCTTTGTCCCTGGGTTGTTGAAAGTTATTACCTGACCCTGATCAGACATAAGAAGAGAGAGCGTGTATGCGCTGGTTGAGTAAGTGATACCGTCATAAACCTTGAACTGAAGAGACCTGTCTGTGGTTCCGGTGAATCGGAGGTTACCGTTGCTGATCTCAGAAACTAAAATTTCGTCATTTTGTGCAACTGCAACCCAGCTACCGTTGACAAACTTCTCTAAAGTTCCAGCAGTAGGAAGTGTGGTGATTTGAACCTTTGTAAATGGGTTGCTGTCTGGGTCTTGGTAGTTTCCAAAGTCTGAAAGCTGGATGATTGAAGGCTCGCTGTTGGTTACGTAGCGAGTGGTGTCACTGCTTGTTGGTGGCTGGTTGCTTGGGTTGCTCACTGGTGCAGCAAGTGATCCGCCGAACATTGCTGAAAGTGGTCTGAAGGCAACACCGAAGTAGTTAGGAGACGACACTCTGTCTGTTCCAAACTTTGCAGTGAATGAAGTAACTGAGTCGAACTGAACCTGAACAGCGTCTTCAACGCGGTTTGAATTGTTCTGACAGCTGGTTGCTAAGAAGCGAGTAGTCCCTACAGGCACGGTTGCATCGGTTGAATTTGTCAGAACATCCACGGTTGTGTTGCTACTTAGAACGTAGCTTTGGAAACCAGTGAAGTCGCTGAACTGGCAGAAGTTACTTGATCCATCAATATCGATGGCGGTAATGCTGACATTTTTCAAGACAATAGGCGTTCCGGTACCTGGTCCGGTGTACGAATTTGCCTCATAAAACTCGAACTCGAAAGCCGACGTCCCTAATGCAGCAGTAACGTTTGTGTTGACTTGGAAGTAATTGGTGTTTGAGCTCGCGTTACCGTTGTTGTCGTAGTTTGTGACAGTTGATGAAGTCAGAGTGTTTGTGACAATTGCATCGATCGATATACCTTGGATAGGAGTTCCGGTAATGTTTGAGAACTTGACCACTGCACCGTTGTCAGACTCGCTGCCACCTGACAGCAAGGTTCCGTTGGAAGGGAACTGAAAGTTGAACGCAGCTTGAGATGCATCAACGCTAAGTGCTTGAGCACCAGAAGTAACAATAGACAGGTTGCCTAGTACTGCTAGTGAAAGGAGCCCGCTCGCAATAAATTTGCGAGTAGCAGAATGCTTCTTGGCATGCTTGCCCCTTGCTGGAATCAAGGCGTTCATAAATGAGTCAATTTTCTTAGCTGCAAATTTAGCAAATCCGGTCATGCTCGTTTTAATGTTCATCTGGTCCAACTTTTGAGATAGGTTGCGAACTCTAAATAGTCGCAGAAACGATTACTTTCCTATCCTAGTGCTGAAAATGTTCCGATTTCCGTTGAGAATTTGGCTAAAAAGCCTTGGGATAGGGGCTTTTAGCAGAGATTCTAAAAGCAAAGTCATTTGTCAGGATGAAGCGAAAATAGCCCGTTGATTGACTCAGGGACATCAATCTATTCCCGCATCTCTTAGGGTCAGTGACAACTCTTAGCTATCTTTTCTGCCCAATAATTCACTTCATCGAAATCTCTA
>CALFOB010000179.1 GCA_937919125.1 uncultured Micrococcales bacterium
GCACTAACCTTCTTGTTTCTAACGTCTGCTTCGGAGGAAACGTCTTTGGTTGGACTGCTGATGAAACTCAGTCGTTTGAACTACTGAACTACATCACCGAGCATGGTGGTAACTTCATTGACTCTGCTGATGTCTATTCCGCTTGGAAAGAAGGCAATCAGGGTGGTGAGAGTGAAACCATTATTGGTAATTGGCTCAAGCAGACAGGCAAGCGCGACCAGGTTGTAATGGCTACCAAGGTTGCAATGCTTGAATCCAGAAAAGGTCTTGGAGCTAAGAACATTGCTTTGGCTTGTGAAGACAGCCTAAGAAGACTAAACACCGATTACATCGACATCTACTATGCACACACTGATGACGAAGAGACAGATCTTGAAGAAACTCTCAATGCGTTCAATGAATTAGTTGTCTCTGGAAAAGTAAGACACATCGCAGCTTCTAACTACTCCTATGACCGTCTTGCTAAAGCTTTAGAGATAAGTAAGAGCAATAACTTTGCTTCATACATCGCTCTCCAAAACAGATATAGCCTGGTGGCCCGTGAACCTTACGAATCTGATGGCGCAATATCAGTAGAAGACTTTGGAATCTCAGGTCTTCCCTACTCAACTCTTGGTAGTGGTTTCCTCTCTGGTAAATACAAAGAGGGTCTTGAAGTGGATTCTGCTAGAGCTCAAGGGGTTAGCAATAACTACGCCAACACAGAAAACTTTGCACTTCTAAAAAGAGTGGAAGAGGTAGCCTCTCGTCATGGGGTATCAAATACCGCTGTTGCTCTCGAATGGCTAAGAAACCAGCCTGGTGTGACAGTACCTATTGCTTCTGGTAGAACTATCGAGCAACTTGAAGCACTTATGCAGAAGGTTTCACTAACCCCAGACGATGTTGCTTACCTAACTGGAAGCAACTAAAAACTACTTAGCTAGGTTTGCCTCTATTGCTTCAATGATCGGAGCAGCATCAGGCTTAGTTGTTGGTCTAAATCTCATTACTTCACCGTTAGCTAGAACTAGGAACTTCTCGAAGTTCCACTTGACCTTGCCTGCGTCTCCATCAGCATCTTCTGCCTTGGTAAGTTCCTTGTATAGCGGGTGAGCATTCTTGCCATTCACCTTGGCTTTTTCTGTCATTGGGAAAGTCACTCCCCAAGTGGTTGAGCAATACTCAGAGATGTCATCTGAAGAACTTAGTTCCTGAAAGAACTGGCTGGAAGGTACTCCAACCACAGTGAACCCCTTGTCCTTGTATTTCTTATGCATGGCTTCAAGAGTTTCATACTGAGGGCTCAGGCCACATCTAGATGCAACGTTCACAACCATGGTTACTTTGCCCTGGATCTCACCAAAGGTCTTAGTTGAGCCATCCAGCATTACAAGTTCGATATCTTTTAGATTCATGCTCTAAGAGTACCCGCTGGTCCTAGATTAAATTAGCGCTAAGGCTTCCTTTCAACAAACACTCAGCCTCAGAGATGTACACTCAAAGTAAGACGAGGGAGTTTTTATGAAGCTAAACGAAAAAGTTGTTGTTGTAACAGGTGCTGGAAGTGGCATGGGGCGTGAATTAGCTCTTGAACTAATCAGACGTGGATCTAAGGTTGCTCTAGTTGACTTCCGTAAAGAAACCCTTGCCGAGACTGCAGCCCTGGTTGCTGGCATGAAAGGTGTTTGTTCAGAACACATTCTTGATGTCTCCGATGCAAAGGCAGTGGCTGCACTACCTGCTCAAGTAATCAAAGCTTTAGGTTCAGTAGATGCCTTAGTAAACAACGCTGGAATCATTCAGCCTTTTGTTAAAGTCAATGAGCTTTCTATGGAAGATGCTCATCACGTGATGAACGTCAACTTCACTGGTCCTCTAATGCTTATCAAAGCATTCCTACCTGAACTTCTAAAGAGAGATGAAGCTCACATCCTCAACGTCTCTTCTATGGGCGCTTATGCGCCAGTTCCTGGTCAAAGTGTTTACGGTGCGTCTAAGGCAGCTATAAAGCTTCTAACCGAAGGTTTGAGATCGGAACTAATCGACACCAAGGTTGGTGTGACCATTGTCTTCCCTGGTGCTATCGCTACCAACATCGCAGCTAACTCAGGAATGGCAGCAATGCAGGCGGACTCAAGTGAGTCTTCATTCCCGACTACCCCAGCAAACGTTGCAGCCAAGATTATGGTTCTAGCGATCGAAAAGAACACTCCAAGAGTTGTTATTGGTAAAGATGCAAAGACAATGGACTTTTTATCTCGCTTGAACCCGCTATTCGCAGCAAAGCTTATTTATAAGCAGATGGCATCGCTACTCAAGTAAGGAACTAGTTCTTACCAGTTGTCTCGGTTATCCAGATACTGACCTCTGAGTTGAAGACATTCGGTTGCTCTTCTTGAGGTAAGTGAGCACTCTTATCAACAATGACTAGCTTGCTTTTCTTGATCTCTGTGGCTAGTTTCTCTGTGTCAGCTGTTGCCACCACTTCATCAAACTTGCCTGTTATCAATAGGGTTGGCTGAGTAATGCTGCCTAGGTTTTCCTTCAGTTGATTATCTCTAGAA
>CALFOB010000180.1 GCA_937919125.1 uncultured Micrococcales bacterium
CCGATCTCCTGGGTGAGGCAAGTTCAAAGTGATTGTCTGTGATCCAGTTCCTGTTACTGCAACAGTGAAGCTGTGCTCGCCACGAACTGGAGGAGCCACTGGAGCAGGGCTTGCAGTTGGTGCAGGGCTAGCAGTTGGTGCAGGGCTTGCCTTGACTGGCTTCACTTCAGTAACTACTAGTTGGTAGGTACCGGTCTCAGGAACATCAACAGTTACGGTCTGAGTAATAAATTTAGGGCCCTTCTTGTGGCCCTTGCCATGTCCGTCCCTGTCACCAAACTTTGGTGCCTTTGGAGAAGCGGTTGGGGTTCCTGTAGGAGCACCGGTTGGGGTTGCAACTACGGATGAGCTGGTTGCCTTCACTGAACCTTTGTTTGGGTTCTTGTGAGCAAGAGCTGGGGATGCTACGAGCAATGCAGAAACTGTGATTACAGAAGTTGAAATGATTGCTACTTTGTTTCTTAGGTTCATGTCATCTACTTTCGTTATTGGCTGACATTCACAATTTAGGGAAGATTGGTCAGTGACCCAACGAAATTCAGGTTCACTGCACCTAATTGGCAGGTTTCTACCAGAAACCCTATATTTCAAGCCGTTAGCCCTTTATTTGGGCTGTGACCTTAAACTTGTCATACAGCGAGTAAGGAAAAGTTTTGGGCTTTGTAGAGAACTTTGAACGTCGCCTTGAGTCATTGGTAAATGGTGCTTTCTCTAAAGCATTCAAATCACAACTGCAGCCAGTTGAAATCAGTGCTGCTATCAAGGCCAAGATGGATGTCAGCGCTGCCGTAATTGAGAAGGATCGCATCCTTGCCCCTAATGAATTCAAGGTTTCCCTCTCGCAACAGGACCTTTTCCGCCTGAATTCAATGGGAGATCACCTTATCCCTGAGATAACCAGACAAGTTAATTCTCATGTGAAGAGACAGCGCTACCAGTTAGCTGAAACCTTGAGTATTACTTTGATTCCTTCGTCTTCCCTTGCTATTGGACAAATACAGGTAGCTGCTAGTGGCAGCAAGGCTGCCCAGGTAGCTAACGTGAGCTGGGTTCCAGCCATAGACATTGCTGGCAAGAGATACCTGCTGGCGAAAGCTAAGACAACAGTTGGTAGAGACGCTATTGCTGATATCCAAGTGAATGATTCTGGTCTTTCTAGAACTCACTTTGCAATTAACTGGGATGGGGCATGTGCAACAGTTGAAGATCTTGGTTCAACTAATGGAACTAGCGTTGCCGGTCGAGATGTGAAATTACAAGAAATCAGTGCTGACACTGTTATCAAAGCAGGAAGAACAGAATTCGTATTTCGTGTGATTGCTAAAAACCAAGGAGAGTCAGCGTGAGTGAATTAGCTCTCTTCATTGTTCGTGCAGGATTTCTTGTAATTCTTTGGCTGTTTGTGTTGAGCATTATTTCAATCATTAGAGCCGACCTCTTTAGCGAAAGAGTTTTATCTAAAGTAGTTGAAAAGAATTTGCCTACTTCTGTTTCTTCACCAACAACAGGATTAACTAGTGTTGGAAATTTCTCAACTGCACCAGGATCAGCAACTATCGTTTCTGCAATTAGTGAAACTCCACAAACTCTTGTAGTTATCGATGGGCCATTGCAGGGTCTTGAGATGGTTTTGGATCGTAAAGAAATTCGTATTGGTAGAGCACCTAACAATGAATTTGTTATTGAAGATGACTATGCATCTTCTCAACATGCTCGTCTGCAGAAAACTGACGAGGGTTGGTTACTTCAAGATTTGAACTCAACAAACGGTACTTATGTTGATGGAGCAAGAATTGGTGCACCTGTTTCGATCAAACAGGAAATGCAAATACGTATCGGTAAAACAATCTTTGAGCTTCGAGGCTAATCATGGCCATCAAGATTGTTAGCTCATCTAAAAGCGACAAAGGTAAAGTTCGCGCTAGCAACCAAGACAGCGGTTATGCGGGTGTGAATCTGTACCTTGTTGCTGATGGTATGGGTGGTCACGCAGGTGGAGACATTGCTTCAGCATTAGCAACACAGCATGTTGCCAAAGTGGATGATGTTTACGATGACAGCGATCAAGCCATTAGCTCTCTACTTGAAGCAATGCGAGAAGCAAATAAGAATCTTTCTGAAACAGTAAACAAGTTTGGATATCTAGCTGGCATGGGTACAACCATGGATGCAATTATCTTCACTGACAACATTGCAAACATTGCTCACATCGGTGACTCACGTGTTTATCTCTTGCGTGATGGTGTGATGTCGCAAATTACAAAAGATCACACTTTTGTTCAACAGCTTATTGATGCGGGAAGACTTACTGAAGAAGAAGCTTTAGTTCACCCAAGAAGAAATGTAATTCTTAGAGTTCTTGGTGACACGTCTGAAGAACCTGAATTTGATATTCATCAGTTGGAAGTTAAGCCTGGCGACAGGCTCTTGCTCTGTTCTGATGGGTTATGTGGCTTTGTTCCTCCTTACCTAATTGAAGAGAACATGAAGATTCCTAACCTCAATGAGGCAGTTGAACTTCTTATTGATGAAACAAAGGAGTATGGGGCTCCAGATAACGTCACAGTATTACTTCTTGAAGTTCATGATGAAGCCGAATTAGGCGATTACCAGCAGCCAACAACTTGGCTGGGATCCGCTGCCAATGAGGTTGTAATCAAGCAGAACAGCGCTGGAAGAATCCTTGAAATGTTCAGCCCTAAGGCTTGGTTTGAAGCATTTAGAGATGTTGGCCGCAAAGAAACCTTCTATTCCGTCAACGATCCTGCTCTTGAAAAAGCGATCGGTGAATTTGATGGCAAGGTGCGATCCTGGAAGAAG
>CALFOB010000181.1 GCA_937919125.1 uncultured Micrococcales bacterium
TTCCAGCATCAATCACGAGACCTGAATATGTTGGCAAAACAATGCCTGCAAAATTCACCGGATCTAACATCAAGACCCAAGAGCAGATTGAGAAGATTCGTCACTCAGGCAAGATTGCAGCTCAAGCTATTGAACTTGTTGGTCAGCATGCAAAGCCTGGGATTACCACCGATGAACTTGACAAGATAGCTCACAAGTTCCTGATCGATAACGGTGCTTACCCCTCCACTCTTGGTTATCGGGGCTATCCGAAGTCCATCTGCTCTTCCCTGAACGAGGTGATCTGCCACGGTATTCCTGATGACACTGTTCTAGAAGACGGCGACATTCTCAACATTGATATCACTGCATACATCGATGGCTTCCATGGAGATAGCAATCAGACGTTCCTCGTAGGAGAGGTAAAGCCTGAGGTTGCTGCGCTTGTTGAAAGAACTCGTGAAGCACTAGCTAGAGGAATAGCTGTTGTCGCACCAGGAAGATCAGTGAACCTTATTGGTAGAGCCATTGAGTCTTATGCCAAGAGATTCAACTATGGAGTGGTCAGAGATTTCACCGGTCACGGTATTGGTGAAGCTTTTCATAGTGGACTTATCATTCCTCACTACGATTCAGCACCGATGTATTCAGATGAAATGCAAGTTGGCATGGTCTTTACAATCGAACCAATGCTTACTCTTGGCACACACCAATGGGAAATGTGGGCTGATGGATGGACTGTTGTTACTAAAGATAAAAGTATTACCGCTCAGTTTGAGCACACACTCGTTGTCACTGAAACCGGTGCCGACATTTTGACATTGGCCTAAGGAGAAATCATGGCAAGAAGAGCTATCGGTATAGACATCGGTGGAACTGGCATCAAGGGTGCTTTAGTTGATGTGAAGTCAGGAAAACTACTTAGTGAGCGACTGAGATATGCAACACCTGAAGGTGGCACTCCTAAGGCAATTGCAAACACTTTGAAGGAACTTATCTCTAATCTTCCTAAAGCAGAGGGATTGCCAGTTGGTATTTGTTTCCCAGCGGTTGTGAAAGCAGGAGTAACAAAATCTGCTGCCAACGTATCAAAAGACTGGATTGACCTAGATGCCGATCGTCTTTTCGAAAAAGAATTGAAGAGAACCGTGCACGTTCTAAATGATGCTGACGCTGCAGGTTTGGCTGAGGCTAAGTTTGGTGCAGCAAAGAATGTTAAGGGTTTGGTTGTTGTAACCACTCTAGGAACTGGTATCGGTACAGCCCTTATCTACAACGGCAAGCTAATTCCAAATGCTGAATTAGGTCACCTTGAGATTGATGGCGTTGACTACGAATCCAAAGCTGCCTTCTCAGCCAAGGAAAGAGAAGAACTTAGTTGGGAGCAGTGGGCTAAGCGTCTACAGAAGTACTATTCCAAGCTAGAGGCTTACCTAACACCAGATCTGTTCATTGTTGGTGGCGGTGTTTCAAAAGAACACGAGATGTTCCTGCCTCTTCTAAAACTAAAGACAGAAATTGTCCCAGCACACAACAGAAACAGCGCTGGAATTTTAGGAGCAGCCCACTGGGCTAAAAAGAACACTCTGGATTAGTGGAGGGGCCGGCCGATACGCCGGGTTCTGTACCTTACGGTGACGGCCATCTATCTAGCGACATTGTTACCAATGCCATCAAGCGGTCTACCCGAAGACTTGAACTAGCTGCTCTCAAACGCCTTCTGTATGACCTTGCTCCGAGCGAGGTTTACATAGCCGACTTAGTTACCTAAATCGCTGGTGGTCTCTTACACCACCGTTTCACCCTTACCACTTACGTGGCGGTCTACTCTCTGTTGCACTTTCTTGCGGTTTACACCGAGTGGGCGTTACCCACCACTCTGCTATTTGGAGCCCGGACGTTCCTCGTTAACGACAAGCGTTACCGCGACCGTCTAGCCGACCCTTCCTCAATAAGAGTAATAGAGAAGACTTGGCGGGCAAACCCCTACAAGTGTTTGGTTTGATTGACCACTGTTATCTCAGCAGCCTCATTGCCCCAGAAACGGACAATGCTCATTGAGCATGGAGCAACGCTAATTCTCCAATAGGAAGGCCATCCTGCTTGCATAGCGCTCTTTAGGAAGCCACGAATAGGCATGACATGTGAAACAACCACGACTGTCTGTCCTTCGTACTTTTCAAGAATGTGAGCAAGGCCACTTTGAACTCGGACATCAAACTCTTCTAGTGACTCTCCACCTGGAGGAGCAATCTTTACATCTCCACGCCACTGCTCGTACTGGTCAGGCCAGTTCTCTGCAACTTCTTGGTTGGTATGCCCATCCCAATCACCGAAAGCAATTTCAGCAATGTCATCGTTGATCTCTACCTTGATGCCGAGTTTGGCGGCGATAATAGCCGCTGTCTCTCTAGTTCTAGCTATTGGTGAACTAACAACAACAGTTGGCTTCAGAACCTTTGCGTAGGCTCCTGAGTGGCTTACCTTGCTTAGTTCTTCAGCAACAGCCTGAGCGTCTTGAATACCTGCTTCAGATAGCTGAGGGTCTTCTCCTCCTCTTCCTGAAATGCGATGGGTTTCAGTAAGAATAGTTCTGCCGTGGCGAACAAGAATTATTGTCGTTAGCTTTTTCGATACGTTTCTTGGAGCTCGAACTGAGCTTGGTAGCTCTGGGTTGTATTCCAGATCTGCTGCAACAACCTTAGAAGAAGATGTCACGACACTAATGGTTGAGGTGTCAGGAGAGCCCACGTACTTTCTAACCACGCTCTTCTCAGCATCCATGGCTTCATTAGCTAAAGCATCAGCCTTGCCATTCTGCTCTCGGGGAATCCATTCAAAAGTAATCTTTCGTGAACCGATGCTCTTCTGCATCGACTGGAATAGGTCTTGCATGCCTTCGTTCTTGACTTTCCAACGACCAGACATCTGCTCAACGACAAGCTTGCTATCCATTCGAACTAGCAGCTCAACATCAGGGGCTATTTCGTTGGCAACATCAACAGCAGCTAAAACTGCTCGATATTCAGCCACGTTGTTGGTTGCAACACCGATGAACATCGCAATCTCAGCTAAAACACTTCCAGTCTCGGAATCGATCAGAACTGCTCCGGAACCAGCAGGTCCTGGATTACCTCTAGAACCACCGTCTGCCTCGATTACAACAAGCTTGCTCATCGGACAATCATCGCCAAACACTCAGGGCAGTTGCCAACTTCGTCTTCTGGCAAGTCAGCGAGGGCATCAATTGTGTTAGCTGTGAGCCCCATACGACAGGCTGAGCAAGATCTTGATTCAACTTTGCCAACGGCTATCTGCTTGGCAGCTAATGCCTTGTATTTCTCAAGAACCTCAGTGGGAATCTTTGAGACCAGAATTTCTCGATCAGCAACTAGCTTGCGTCCCTCGTTCTTTAGGGCATCAACTTCAACCTGAATCTTTTCGCGAAGTTCCTCTATTTTCTTCGAAGTTGCCTCGCGCTTCTGAGAAACAGCTTCTAGTTCCACTCTCGCAACTTCTAGTCTTTCAAGAATCTCAAGTTCAACCTCTTCTAGTTCTTCCTTACGAAGAGTAAGTGATTCAATTTCTGACTGGATGGCAGTTGCATCTTTAGGAGATGATGTTGCGTTTAATCTCTCAAGGTCTCGAGCAATACGCTCTTCAACCATGTGCAGGTTGTCATCAGCTTTGCGAGACTCCATGTTTAGGTTTTCGAATGCAGTTCGAGCAGCAATTACCTCACCTGAGTACTCAGACAGTTCAGCTGACTTCGCACTTAGTTCGGCAGAGTTCACTGCTTTTGAAATCTCGTTCTTGATTCTTTCGATGTTGATATCAACTTCGGATAACTTCAACAGAGCGGACTGACCTGGCTTATCTAACTTCATTGGGAATCTCTCTGTTTGTTCATTAGGAAATCAAA
>CALFOB010000182.1 GCA_937919125.1 uncultured Micrococcales bacterium
GCAAAGAGGGCGATGTCTTTTCTTTGATTGGACCTAAAAGATTTGATGCTCCTTGGAAAGAAATTGAAGCTCAAGGGTATATCGCTCCGGCAGCTTGTTTTGAAGTTCGAATAGACCTTCCTGCTGATGAGCACTTCGAATATGCAATTGCTAATCAAGAAGATAGATACCGTTTATCGGCAACCTCAACGGTCAAGATTCCTGTAATTCAGAAGTTGATTGAAAAGCATGCAGGTGAACCAACTTTGATTATTGGTCAATACATTGATCAGTTGAATACTGTGGCAGACGCTCTAAATGCAGCTCTAATTACCGGTGAGACTCCTATCAGTGAACGTGAGAGATTATTCGCTGACTTTAGAGAAGGACGTGTAGGCGTTCTAGTGGTTTCTAAAGTTGCTAACTTCTCAATTGATTTACCGGAAGCATCGGTAGCTATTCAGATTTCAGGGTCCTATGGTTCAAGGCAAGAAGAGGCTCAGCGTCTAGGGCGAATCCTTAGACCTAAGGCCGATGGCAGAACAGCTAGCTTCTATACCTTGATTGCCAGGGACACAGTCGATCAGGACTTTGCTCAGAACCGCCAGAGGTTCCTAGCTGAGCAGGGCTATGCCTATGAGATCCTTGATGCGGTTGATCTGTAGAGAAATATCTCCCAGACAACACTCAGGAAACATCCAGACTAAATAGAGCATTTAGTGGCACATTTAGACCATGAAGAACCCAAAGGTATTAATCGTCGATGACGAAAAGAACATCAGAGACCTACTAGAAGCTGGTTTGAAATTTGCTGGCTTCAGTGTCTATTCAGTTGGTACTGGAACCGAAGCTGTTGCTGTGGCTGAGAAGGCTAAGCCAGATATCATGGTGCTCGATGTGATGCTGCCAGATCAGTCAGGCTTCAGCGTTACTAAGAAGCTACGTTCAATGAACCTAGACCTTCCAGTTCTCTTCCTAAGCGCTAGAGATGACCGTGGCGATAAGGTCACCGGTCTAACAGTCGGTGGCGATGACTACATGACTAAGCCATTTAGCATCGATGAGGTTGTTGCCAGAATTAACGCAATCCTCAGAAGAACTCGCAAACAAGATGTTGAAGAAAGCATCTTTGAAGTTGGCGAAATCCGTATCAACCAGGATGCCCACGAAGTATTTGTGAATGGTTCTGAGATTGACCTATCCCCTACTGAATACAAGCTCTTGAGATTCCTAATGGGCAACGCCAACCGTGTTATGAGCAAGGACCAGATTCTTGACCATGTTTGGGAATATGACTTCAACGGTGAACAAGGAATTGTTGAAAGTTACATCTCTTACTTACGCAAGAAAATCGATCCGCTGAGCAAGAATCAACTTATCCACACAAAACGTGGTGTTGGTTATATGTTCCGCACATTCAAGAACGAAGAGTAAATGCCTAGATCAGCTCCAGAGCCTAATGTTCTAACTAAGCTATGGGGTCGTATCTCCCTAAGAACAAGACTTACTGCTTTATCAGTGAGTATCGTTGCAGTTCTTTTAGGTGTGAGTCTTTTTGGAACCGTTGCTGTTCTAAGAACCTATCTTCAACAGAACACCGACAGACAAATCACTCAGGCTGCTCTGAAGCTTGCAAATGAAGATCCACTAACTGTCAACGACCGAATCAACTCTGGTCTTGTTACTGTTCCTCCCCTGCCAGGTGATTATTACATTGCTTTCCTAGATCCTCAGGGGCGTATCTATATCGGTATGGTTGGTTCTCCTATTCGTGAGGGAGATGTTCCTAACCTGTCTGAGTTCAACGTTTTGGCAGTTGAGGCAACAAAAGGTTTACCGTTTTCAGCCGACATAACTATTGGTGATCCTGGGGAGAATAAAGCACCTGAGGAGTGGCGCTTTGTTGCTATCGCTCAGGATTCTTTAGTTGGTTCAGTTGTAGTTGGTATTCCAATGGAACAAAGCCAAGGAATCATCGACCAGTACAGATCCATTGCCTTTGGCTTCAGCGGTGTTCTACTACTCATCAGCGGTTTCGCTCTATGGCTAACCATTTCATCAGCTCTTAGACCACTAAGAGAAGTCTCTGCAGCGGCTGATGCGGTTAGGCAGGGAAAGTTTGATAGACGTCTACCAACTGTTGAAGGTAAAACAGAAATAGCTCGTTTGAATAATTCACTGAATGAGATGCTCGGGTCTATTGAAGGCTCTATCCAGTCTCGAAACAGGACAGTCGTTCGCATGCGTCAATTCGTCTCAGATGCAAGCCACGAACTTAGAACTCCTCTAGTAACCCTTAGAGGCTATGCAGAGCTTTACAGAAAAGGTGCATTCAAGACCAAGGCTCAGATTGATGACGCTATGGGACGCATTGAAAGTGAAGCCATCAGAATGTCTTCACTTGTTGAATCCCTATTGGCACTTGCCCGATTAGATGAAGATGCCAAACTACAGATTTCAAGAGGTGACCTAAGCTCAGTTGCTAACCAGGTAATCAAGAACGTCTCTGCCGGATTCCCGAAGACCAAGATTACTCTGACTAACCTCAAGGGTGAACCGCTCAAGGGTTCAGTTGAAGCAGCCTTTGATGAGCCAGGACTGATTCAAGTTCTGACTAACTTATTAGCCAACGCTTGTAACTTTGCAGGAGACAAAGACATTGAAGTTGCACTTGGTAATCAAGAAGAGAAAACAGTAATCAAGGTTATTGACCATGGCGAAGGTATCCCTAAGCAACTAAGAACCAAAGTCTTTGAGCGTTTCTATAGAAGCGATAACTCAAGAAACAGAGACACCGGTGGATCTGGTCTCGGACTAGCTATTGCTAAGAGCATTGTGCAAGCACACATGGGAACCATTGTGGCTGAAGAGACTAAAGGTGGCGGAGCTACCTTCAAAATCACTTTGCCAAACTAGTTATCCCCAATCCCTAAAGAGTTACACACAGTTTGGAATCAACTTAACTTTTGAGTTGTATTTACTGTGAGCATGTTTACCGAAGGAGGTAAACACATGGCACAAATTCAAGTAGACAGCGAACAAGTATTAGCCGCTAACAGCACCATTCAAGCAACCATTGCAAAACTACAAGCCGAAGTAGATGGACTTCATGTTCAACTAATTGGCTTGCAGGATGTTTGGCGTGGATCTGCAGCAAGCAGCTTCCAGGAACTAGTCACTCGTTGGAAAGTAACTGCAACAACAGTTGATGCACAGTTAGGTGAACTCGGCCAAGCTCTTCGCTTGGCAGCAAACCAATACAGTGAAATCGAACTAGCTAACCAGCGTCTTTTCCTCGGCTAACGAGGGTAAAGGAAAGGGGTGGAACTTGATAAACAAGTTCCACCCCTTTTAGCCGGAGCGATTCTGGCTAAGTTTTAGTAATCCATTCCGCCGCCCTGAGGCATTGCTGCACCTGCAGGTTCTGGCTTGTCAGCAACGACAGCCTCTGTGGTTAGGAATAGACCAGCGATAGATGCAGCGTTCTGTAGAGCAGAACGTGTCACCTTTACAGAGATCGGAAGAGCGTCGTGTAGGGAAAGAGTGTCTTCGCCTGTGTAGATC
>CALFOB010000183.1 GCA_937919125.1 uncultured Micrococcales bacterium
CGAACAGCCATGGGTTGAACTTCACCAACTTCCAGTAACTTTTGCTGGTCAAGCGAAGGTCAAGGCCAAGGAAGTGCTGAGCGTTCCTGAGACAAAGCGACTAGATCCTTCAAGCCAGTTCGCGCTAATCGCAGCTCGCGAAGCGTGGGCTGATGCTGGCAAACCTGAAGTGGACCCAGAACGTCTATCGGTCGAATTTGCAACCGGTATCGGCGGAGTCTGGACCCTCCTAGACGCATACGACGTACTCAAGGAAAGCGGCCCTCGTCGCGTTCTTCCGATGACCGTACCAATGCTCATGCCTAATGGCCCAGCTGCCGCAATCGGTATGGACATCTCAGCTAGAGGTGGAGTTAGAACCTCAGTATCAGCATGTGCATCAGGAACTGAAGCCATCGCGAATGCCATCACAAGACTTCGTTCAGGCGAGATTGACATCGTTGTAGCTGGTGGCTGTGAAGCTGCTATGCACCCACTTCCAATTGCTGCTTTCGCATCTATGCATGCCCTTTCAAGACGTAATGACGAACCTGCAAAGGCTAGCCGTCCATACGATGTGAACAGAGACGGCTTTGTTATGGGTGAAGGTGCAGGAGCTCTAGTTCTAGAAACTGAAGAACACGCACTTGCTCGTGGAGCAAAGATCTACGCTGAACTAGCCGGTGGCTATGTTACTAGCGATGCTTACCACATCACAGCACCAGACCCTGAAGGTGCTGCAGCGGCTAGAGCTGTTATCGGTGCACTGAAGATGGCTAACGCAAATATTTCTGATGTGAATCACATCAACGCTCACGCAACAAGTACACCTGTCGGTGACGTTGCTGAATACAGCGCTTTGAAGCGTGTATTTGGTGATCACCTAAACAACATTGCTGTGTCAGCTACAAAGTCTTCTACAGGCCACCTATTAGGTGGAGCTGGCGCAATTGAAGCTATCTTCACAGTACTTGCTGTTCAAACTAAGACTGCTCCGCCAACTATCAACCTGGATGATCCAGATCCAGCAATTGAACTTGATGTTGTTACATCACCTAGAGACCTAGGTGAAAACATTCTTGCAATCTCAAACTCTTTTGGTTTTGGTGGACACAACGCAGTTGTCGCTTTCCGTTCATACAACAAAAACTAAACAGGCTTAAAACAAAAAACCTGACCGCATTTCTGTGGTCAGGTTTTTTCTTAAGCTTCTAATTAGTGAGCGTGCTGCCCTCTTGAGTGTTCGAATACGAAACCGATTAGACCAATCATTGAGAAAGAGAAACCAATCGCGAACAGCCACCAACCAACTGCAAGAGCAGTGAAGCTGAGTGCTGATCCAATGCCAAGAACTAGAGGCCACCATGACCATGGAGCAAAGAATCCCATCTCTGCTTCACCGTCTTCGATGTTTGCGTCTGGGTTATCCTCAGGACCGGTAAAGTTCTTTGCTGTCTTTGCTAGATAGAAAGAAATAAAACCAGTTAGAAACACCAACATGGTTAGAGCCGCAAAACCAATAACTTCAATGTGGCCGTCAGCTGTGTAAGTCCAGTACCCATAAATTGCTGCAACAACCAAGTTGAAAACGGTGAGGAAGTTCAGCATTGTTACGTTAGTCTTCATGGCTACTTCTTTCCCTTTCCAGTCTGTGGCCTGGCATCAGGAGAGGCATACTCAGGGTGGTTTAGATCGAACGCCGGGGACTCACTTCTGATTCTTGGAATAGATGTGAAGTTGTGTCTTGGCAGTGGTGATGCGGTTGCCCACTCAAGTGAACGTCCGTAACCCCATGGGTCATTCATCTCCACAAGCTTGCCCTTACGACTTGTCATCCAAACGTTCCATAGGAATGGAAGCATTGAAAGACCAAGAAGCAATGAACCTGCTGTTGAAATTTGGTTCATCCAGGTGAATCCATCGCCTTCAAGGTATGTGTAGTAACGACGAGGCATACCCTTCACACCTAGCCAGTGCTGGATTAGGAATGTGATGTGGAAACCGAAGAACAATAGCCAGAAGTGAATCTTGCCTAGTCTTTCGTTCAACATCTTTCCAGTGAACTTTGGCCACCAGAAGTAGAAACCTGCGAACATCGCGAAGACAACAGTTCCGAATACTACGTAGTGGAAGTGAGCTACAACGAAGTATGAATCGCTAACGTGGAAGTCCAATGCAGGTGAAGCAAGAATTACACCAGAGATC
>CALFOB010000184.1 GCA_937919125.1 uncultured Micrococcales bacterium
GTTCTTGGTCTGTGAAGTCCTGGAGTATCCACAAGGATGATCTGAGCATCAGGAGTATTCACAATGCCTCTGATGGCACGTCTGGTGGTTTGTGGCTTAGAGGAAGTGATTGCGATCTTCTCACCGACTAGAGCGTTAGTAAGGGTTGATTTACCGACGTTAGGTCTTCCTACGAAGGAAACGAAACCGGATCTAAATTCACTCATTCGTTCTCTTCTTCTAATGCAGCTCTAATGGACTTTAGCTCATCGTTCATTCTCACTTGAGCTGTGATCACTCTCTTACGACGACCTTCGATGCGTTCAACTCTAATCTCTAAACCTGAGAACTCGATCTGGTCTGCTCTTCCTGGAAGACGACCCAGTTGTTTTGCAAGTAGTCCACCGACACTGTCAACATCTTCATCTTCAAGTTCAAGGTCAAAATGTTCGCCGAGTTCAAATAGTGGAAGCTTCGCACTAACACGAACCCATCCGTCTTCTAGCTCTTCAATGTCAGGCAAATCATTGTCAAACTCATCGCTGATGTTTCCAACAATCTCTTCAATTACGTCTTCCATTGTGGCAAGCCCCGCTACCCCACCGTACTCATCAACAATTAGAGCAATGTGTGTAGAAGACAACTGCATTTCTTGAAGCAAGTCATCAACAGGTTTACTCTCCGGAACGAAGATTGCTTTTCTTGCCAAGTCAACGGCAGCGACGCTGGCAGCTTTTGATGGATTCTCATGAATTAGCTTTGCAACATCTTTGATGTATAAAACACCCTTAATGTCATCAAGGTTCTTGCCAATCACTGGAAGACGAGAGAATCCGTATCTAAAGAAGACTGTCATTGACTCATCGAGAGTCTGATCTTCCTTGACAGTTGCCATGTCGATTCTTGGCACCATGATTTCTCGAGCAATGGTTTCTGAAAGTTCTTCAACAGATTCAATTAGTTCTGCCTCAAACTCTTCGGTTTCTTCTGTTGGCAGGCTAAGTGGTGTGAAGAGGATGTTAATTGATTTAATAACTGGAGCGAGGGATTTTAGGACTCTTAGTCCAAAAGCACTCTTACCAATTGATCTGCCTACTAATTGAAGCGAAAACACTAGTCCAGTGACGATAAGCACGGACAGGATTGCGACCAACCACCAAGGGAATCGACCTGGTGTGAAGGACTGGCTTACGACAATTCCAAAGAGACCGACGAAGACCAGTCTTGTAAAGGCAATGCCTTCAGTGGATCGCGAGTCTTCATCGTTTAGCTTGATTGCTGTTTCTGCAATCGCCAATAGATAGGCACAGCCTGCCAGAATCACTGCAATCAAGATCGCTAGAAACAGCAACTAAGCACCAACGCTCTCTAGATACTCAGCAACAATCTCTTGCTGCAGAGCAAACATCTCTATCTCATCCTGTTTCTCTGCATGGTCGTAGCCAAGCAAGTGAAGAATCGAGTGGGCCACAAGAATAAGTGTCTCTTGGAGTTCCGAATGGTTGGCAACTAATGCCTGACGAGCAGCTACTTGAGGACAGAGAACAATCATGCCGAGGTGTCCAGCTGGAGTCTTTTCACTTGGCTTACCTGGTCGAAGGCCATCTATTGGCTGAGATAGAACATCAGTTGAGCCACTCTCCTGCATCCAATCCAGATGATAGGCCTCCATGACAACTTCATTCACAAGAAGTATTTCGATATCGGCTGCAGCATCAATGTGCATTTTGTTCAGTGCAAACTCGGACAAAGCCAGGATGTGCTCTAGTGGAGCTTCAACTCCAGATTCGTTTTCTATTTCGATACTCATCGGTTCTTACCAGTCAATCCCTTTGACTTGGCTGCCTTTTCTTCGAACTTTGAATAGGCGTCAACAATCTTCCCTACCAATGTGTGCCTAACAACGTCTGTCGAATCCAGAACACAGAACGCCATGTCATCAACGTCAGTAAGTATGTCCTTGGCAACCTTCAAGCCTGATGTTCCACCTGGCAGGTCAATCTGAGTCACGTCTCCTGTGACGATCATCTTGGAGTTGAAACCAAGTCGAGTTAGGAACATCTTCATCTGCTCAGGTGTTGTGTTCTGAGCCTCATCAAGAATGATGAATGAATCGTTGAGGGTTCTACCTCTCATATATGCAAGAGGTGCAACTTCAATTGCTCCGGTAACCATAAGCTTTGGAACGGTTTCAGGATCCATCATGTCGTGAAGAGCATCAAATAGAGGTCTTAGATAAGGGTCAATCTTGTCGCTTAAAGTTCCAGGCAAGAAACCAAGTCTCTCTCCTGCTTCGACAGCAGGTCTAGTCAAGATAATGCGACTTACTTCTTTACGGTGCAAAGCTTGAACAGCTTTAGCCATAGCAAGGTAAGTCTTACCAGTACCGGCTGGACCGATACCGAAAACAATTGTGTTCTGATCGATTGCGTCAACGTAATTCTTTTGGTTTACAGTCTTCGGTCTAATGTTCTTGCCGCGAGCCGAGATGATGCTTTGACTTAACATTTGGGCTGGAGAGACCTGCTGGTCAATCATCTTGGCCGATCTTGCAATATCCGCTGGAGCAATAACGTGCCCTGCTTCAACTAGCTTGATTGCTTCATCGATTAGTTTCTTGGCAGCGAAGCAGTCCTGCTCCTTACCGGAGATGCTGACGACATTTCCTCTGACCAATACAGAGACTTCTGGATGAATAGCTTCAATAGATTTCAATAGTTGGTCTTCTGTGCCGAACACAGAGATGAGGTTAGGAAGATTGATTGAAAACTCTAGCTTGGTGTCTTGAGGCTTAGGTTCGTTTGACACTAAGACCTCGGAGTTCTACTAGTGATATGACCATGGGCATGGAATACAGTCTGCCCTGCTTCTGCACCCGTGTTGAATTGCAGTCTGAAGGAACCTGTTGAGGTTAGCTCCGCTACCTTCACACCAAGTTGAATGAGATCGGCTAGGACTTCGATATCAGAAACTGCTAATTCAGCAACATCTTTATAGTGAACACGAGGAACCACTAGGACGTGGACTGGTTGGGCTGGGTTGATGTCGTTAAAAGCAACTGCGTGCTCTGATTCAGCAACGAAAGTTGCGGGGATTTCTCCCGAGGTAATCTTGCAGAAAATGCAATCCAATGAAACTCCTTATTTGTTCAATTCTAAGGTTGACCTAGACATTGCCCAACAATAGAGCGGCAATAAGTGCTGGGCCGGCTGTTGAGGTTCTAAGCACATTAGCCCCAAGGCTTACTAGCTTGGCACCTGCAGCCTTGAGTGCATCTAGTTCACTCTGTTCAATTCCACCTTCTGGGCCAACTACCACAGCAATACTGCCTGAAATTGGAATACCTGTTTCAGCAATGGTTGAGCTGGCTGAGGTGTCAAGAACGAGAACTACGTCAAAGCTTGAAACAAGTCCAGCTAGCTCCTTGGTATCTGCAATGTTCTTTACCTCTGGGGTGTAGGCACGAAGGCTCTGCTTTGCAGCTTCACTAACAATCTGTTGCCATCTAGCTATCCCCTTAGCAACCTTGGGTCCATCCCATCTAGAAATAGATCTACTCGCCTGCCAAGGAATAATTCCCATGACTCCAATCTCGGTTGCAGCTTGAATCGCCATCTCGTCACGGTCACCTTTGGCTAGTGCTTGGATAAGAGTGAGCTGGCGAGATGGAAGCTCCTCAGTAACAACTTCTGAAACCTCTAGCTTCAGAGTTGAACCAGCAACATCAACTACATTTCCACGAACGCGCAAGCCCTTGCCATCGCTTAGTTGAATAGCTTCCCCTTGACGCATTCTTCTTACCGAAACGGCGTGCAG
>CALFOB010000185.1 GCA_937919125.1 uncultured Micrococcales bacterium
CGCGACGCTCCAGGCTTGAGACAACATGCTTGTTATGGACAATCTCTTTACGAACATAGACAGGTGAGCCATGAAGGTCTAGGGCCTTCTCAACAGCAATAACGGCTCTATCCACTCCAGCACAGTAGCCTCGTGGAGCTGCCAAAAGAACTCGCTTAGGCGAGCTAATTAGTCCTTGGTCGGAAGTATTCTGGGAGATAGACACAAGCCAAGTCTAAACCAGTGAAAGGAAACTGCCTGTGAACGAGCAAATCGCCATTGGTAAAGACCCAGATCATCCCTTCACGGTCCAACAGCTAAGCGAGAGAGTCGCTAATGCGGTCAAAGGTTGGGGAAATGCTTGGGTTGAAGGCGAAATCATCAAGTTCCAGGCTAAAGCTGGAGGCCATGCCTATCCTCAGCTAAGAGACCTTGCAACCGGTTCAACAATCTCTCTGGTTATCTTCAACGGAGTCTTAGTTTCAGCAGGTGAAGAGTTCAAAGATGGAGACCGAGTTCTAGTCTCAGGAAACATGGACTACTACGTAGCAAGAGGAACTCTGAGCCTCAAGGTCTCTTCCATAAAGAAGGTTGGTCTTGGAGTTCTTATGGCTGAGATTGAAGCCAGAAGAGCAAAGATTTATGCAGAAGGACTAGCTGATCCTTCAAAGAAGAAGAAACTTCCATTCCTGCCTGGAGTAATTGGTCTTATTACTGCTGAGAATTCAGATGCTGAGAAAGATGTTAGACAAAACATTCTCTTGAGATGGCCCGAAGCAGTAATCAAGATGGCTAACGTATCTGTTCAAGGTGCTGAGTGTGCTCCGAGTGTTATTGCAGCTCTAAAGAAGATGGATGCAGATCCTGAAGTAGAGGTAATCATCATTACCCGTGGTGGTGGCGGTTTCCTAGATCTAGTTGGCTTTAGCGATGAAGCACTAGTAAGAGCAGTTGCTGCTTGTGAGACTCCAGTTATCTCAGCTATTGGACATGAGAATGATAGACCAATCATTGATGATGTTGCTGACCTAAGAGCATCCACTCCAACCGATGCTGCTAAACGAGTAGTTCCTGATGTTGTTGATGAAAGAAGAAAGATTTCAGAATCTCTAGAGAGAATGAAATCCATCATTGGTTCTTACCTAGGTCACCAGGTGACCTTGATTCAACAGATTAGACAGCATCCTCTTCTTAAAGACCCGCATGCCTATCTCATTCAGAGAAGCGATGATCTAACTAGAGCTCTAGGGGAATTAAGAGATGACCTTGATTACAAGCTAGATAGACAATCCACCGACCTAGCCAATAAGAAGAGCCTGCTTAGATCCCTATCCCCTCAAAGCACCCTAGATAGAGGCTATGCAGTAGTTAGAGACTCAGAAGGCAAGGTCTTAACCGACCCAAAGATGGCTAAATCTGGAACATTACTAAAACTTAGGGTTGCCAAGGGTGACCTGGATGCAACCGCTAACTAATCAACGATTAAACTGGAGACACTATGGCTGAGAAGAACCCAAACGCTGACATCGCTCAGATGACCTATGAGCAGGCTCGTGATGAGCTAACCAAGGTCTTGAATGAACTAGAGCAGGGCTCAGTAACCCTAGATCAGAGCATGGCTCTATGGCAGCGTGGTGAAGTGTTAGCTCAGAAGTGTGAAGAGTGGCTAACTGGAGCTAGAGCAAAACTTGATGAAGTTCTAAAGAAGAAGGACTAAATACCTCTTGAGTGATTCAGCAGCTAGACACAGAGCCCGCCAAACAGTTATTAACCTGATTCTGGCATTAGGTGCTTCCATTGGCTTAGTTGTCACACTTGTTCTTATTGTTCCTAGAGATGATTCCAACCGAATAAGAGAAATTGATTACACCGCTATTTCTCAAAAGGCTAAAGCTGATTCAGGTTTTGAAGTAATTACTATCACTCCCCCAGAAAACTGGTGGGCAAATAACGCTGCACTAACTACAAACAACATCGACACAGTTCCTGTTTTCAAGGCAGGCTTCGTTGGTAGCGACATCAAATACATTGGCTACACCCAAGCTTTCAATGCCAACCCAACCTGGTTAGCTCTATCGCTAAATGGCAAAGTTCTAACCGAGCAGTATTCTTCAAAGCACTTCAAATGGGATGTTTACGAAACAATCGTTAAGAATGACCCTAAGAAAACCATGGACTACGTCATGGTCTTGAATTACAAAGCTAACGATTACCTACTTCTCTATGGAGTAGCAGATCCAGGAGAATTCAAATCATTCATAGACTCAATCGACGAAGAGCTGAATGGGGTGCCTCGACTTGCCGAGAACAAATAGACCAGAGACCCCAGCACAAGCCTGGGAAGCAATGCTTGAGGGTAACCAGAGATTTGTCTCTGATAAGCCTTCTCACGTAAGACAAGACTTCGGACTAAGAACAGAGCTAGCTAAAGAGCAAAAACCTTTTGCCGCCCTCTTCGGATGTTCAGATTCAAGACTTTCTGCTGAAATCATCTTCGATGTTGGTCTTGGAGATCTTTTTGTAGTTCGTAACGCAGGTCAGGTTATTGCTGAAACCATTCTTGGCTCTTTAGAGTATGCCGTTGAAGTTCTAGGTGTTCCTTTGATTCTGGTTCTAGGTCACGATGAGTGTGGAGCTATTAGAACCACCATGAATTCAGCGGAAGGACAA
>CALFOB010000186.1 GCA_937919125.1 uncultured Micrococcales bacterium
GCTCTTCCGATCTACCCAAACCTCATTCTCATTGATTTTCAACAACAATCCTGACAAGATCTCTCTTTTGATTGGTGATGAAATACCTTCGCTCAAATGGAAAGAACCTGAACACAAAGCTTTGCAACTCCGCATGGAATCAGAGAATGCAAAAGAAGATGCAGAATCTTTTGAACTTCATGACTGATGTGTAGGAGCAGAAGCCACCAAGTGGTGGAAAGCAGACACCACAGTGTTCCTTCTCACCTACTTAGGTGGTTTCTCACATACAACTAAACAAGAAGAGATAACAAGAAGATTTACAAGAAGAGATAACAAGAAGATTTATTCGCTTCACTTCGTTCAGCGAATTGATTTACTAAACATTTAGATCAAGAAGAAGCCCTTTGGCTTCTTGATTTCAAGACAGCTCGTTTACGAGCAATAGATTTCTAGGTAAGGAGACACTAAAAGAACTACTTGAAATGGCTTGTATGAGGCTTGAGTGGCTTCCTAGATGCGGTTGTGTGCAGCCTATTCTTTTGAGAAGACTTTTCAAAAAACGTGCATCGTGCATCTGGTAAAAATATTCCGAAAATCTCTATTTTGAAAAAATATTTTTATTCAGATTTTGGTCTTACTGACCATTCAAATGAAGTCTCTAAGTAAGAGACGGAGAATTTGAACGTTGAATTGAACATCTGACATCTATGTCGTAGCTCTATTTCTTTGGTTTGATCTTGGAGGAAATAGCTTCGCCAAATTTCTCAAGTTGCTCTGCTTGCCCCTTCTGGGTCATGCGTCCATAGTAGAAACTCATGGATTCAGACTCATGCCCCAAGATTGCCATGGCTACATCTCTAGAAACGTTGGCATCTGCCAACCTTGTTCCACTCACATGCCTAAGAGCATGTCCTCTAATGTGAGGTCGCTTAGCGTTATAGGTTTCGTTGACTTTCTTCCAAAGCTCGTTGTCCTCATTTAGGTCAAATGGTCTTCCGTTGTCTTTTAGGAATACCAAATCTCTGAATTCTGGCTCTGGTTTGAATGTTTCTAACTTCTCTTGTTCTTTTCTGACCTGCTTCATTCTCTTTAGGCAAGAAAGCCATGGGTCAATGAGTGCGACAGTTCTATCTTTTCCGCTTTTGGTTGCTGGCTTGAGGATAAGTCCTTCTCCACTGACCCTTTGAAGTTGGGACTTGATTGTCATTTTGGGACTATTCCCTGTGA
>CALFOB010000187.1 GCA_937919125.1 uncultured Micrococcales bacterium
CTAGAAGGCTAACTGCACCAGAGACAAGAATGGTTCTCTTTGCTCTGTTCCAAGCGCTCTCAACAGCAACATACAGCGGCTTACCTTCTCGAAGTTCATCCTTCACACGTTCGTAGTAAACGATGAATGAGTCTGCGGTAATACCGATACCCATAATCAAACCTGCGATACCGGAAAGTGAAAGTCTGTAGTCAGCTCTCCAGGTAAGAAGAGCAATCAGGATGTAGGTCAATACACCTGCAACAATCAAGGAACCGATTGTGATAACCGCTAGGCCTCTGTATTGGAATACAGAGTAAATGACTACCAAAATGAGTCCGATAAGACCTGCAAGTAGACCAGCCTGAAGTTGCTCAGAACCAAGAGTCGCTGAAATGTTTTCCTGTGACTGAACTGCGAATGAAATCGGCAATGAACCATATTTCAATTGGTCGGCTAGGACCTTAGAGCTTGCCTGGTCAAATGAGCCTGTGATCTGAGCTGAACCACCGGTGATAACAGCCTGTGTCGTTGGTGCAGTGATTACATATCCATCAATAGTTACAGCGAATCTGTTTTGAGGCTCCTTGAGTGGGAATAGACGTTCAGTGACTTTTGCGAACTTGTCCCCTCCCTCAGCGTTGAAGTTTAGGTTTACAGCCCACTCGTTAGTGGCAACTCCGTTAGCACCGGTAACAGTTCCTGCATCAGCACCTTCTAGGTCGACACCAGTAATTTCAACTGGACCAAGGATGTACTTTTCGCTTAGGTATCTATCACAAGTAACTAGTGGCTTAGAAGCGTCATCAATCTGACCTGGCTCACGGAACTTCTTTGAACAGTCAAGCTTCTCGTATTCCTTCTGCAGTGCAGGAGTTACTTGGTTTAGATCGCTAGGGCTAGTTGGCTTAGCGGTTGAAGTCTTGATTGGCTTTGAACCATCTTTGCCAATCTCTGTTTTGCTTCCTGCAGATGCTGCAAGAACCGGTCTGAATTCAAGCTTGGCTGAGCTCTTGATGAGCGCCAAGGTGTTGCTGTCAGGAATACCAGGGATAGAAACGACGATGTTGTTACCAGAGGTGTTGATCTGAGCTTCGCTAACACCTGTTGAGTCAACACGTTGTCTGATGATTGAAACAGCTTGGTCAAGCTGCTCAGGAAGAATTTCTTTGCCTTCTTCAACGATTGGGGTAAGGATAACCTGAGTACCACCAGATAGGTCTAGAGCAAGGTTAGGAACGTAGGTTGCCTTAGGTTCTCCTGAAAGAATTCCTAGCCCAATAACTCCGACAATTCCAACCATCAATGCCAACAGCCAAGTAAGTGATCTCAGTGCCGCTCTAGTTACAGTGCGCTTTTCAGACAAAATCGTGCCTTTTCTCTATTTATGGATGCTAATTACTTAGCAGTCTTCTTTGATGCAGTGGTCTTGGTGGCAGTAGCTGCTGGCTTCTTTGCAGCAGGCTTTGCTGCGGTTGACTTTGCCTTAGGTGCTGCCTTTACCTCTAATGAGGCAGGAACAACTGTTCGAACAGCAGCCTTTAGGAACTCGATACGGGTTCCAGGGGTTGATTCCACTATTACGGTGTCTTCAAGGATAGATACGATCTTGCCTTTGATTCCGCCAAGCATGACTACCTGAGCGCCTACTGCAACTGAAGCTTCGAGGGCCTTGGCCTGCTTAGATCTTCTGCTGTTACTGAAAATAAGGAATGCCAAGAAAACGGCAAGGATGACTACTAACTCCATGTTGGACCAATCGTTTATTAGGGTTTTGCTACTAGTCGATTATAAGCGACCAGTTAGTCGAATAACCCCTGAGAGCCCGCTGGAGGGTTCAATCCAAGGTGCTTGTAGCCAGCGGAAGTAGCTTGGCGGCCACGTGTGGTTCTAACCAGAAGGCCGATTCTTAGTAGGAAAGGCTCTACTACGCTCTCAATGGTGTCTGACTCTTCGCCAAGAGCAACGCTCAAGGTGTTTAGCCCTACCGGCTTGCCTTCAAATTTGACTATTAGAGCCTCCAAGACAGAACGGTCCAATCTATCCAGCCCTAGCTCGTCAACCTCATAGAGTTCAAGCGCTGAGATTACCGAATCCACAGAGACCTGGCCCTTTGAGTTGACTAGGGCAAAGTCCCTCACTCTTCGAAGCAATCGGTTGGCAATTCTTGGAGTTCCTCTGGAACGTGAGGCAATTAGGGACAGCGCCTCCTGGCCAACTTCAAGGTTCATTAGGTTCGCCGCTCTTGCGACCACGTCTATTAGTTCTTCATCTGAGTAAAAATCTAGATTCGCTGTGAAGCCAAAGCGATCTCTTAGAGGATTCGGAAGTAGCCCGCTTCTAGTTGTAGCTCCAACCAGAGTGAAGGGATCAAGGTCGAGAGAAATGCTCGTTGCTCCAGCCCCCTTGCCAACCATCACATCCACTCTGAAATCTTCCATTGCTAGATAAAGCATCTCTTCTGCAGAGCGAGACATTCTATGAATCTCATCAATGAAGAGCACTTCGCCAGCTGAAAGAGAAGAAAGTATTGCGGCCATGTCTCCAGCGTGCTGAATAGCAGGACCTGAGGTCATGCGTAGAGGTCTGGATGATTCATGAGCCACAATCATGGCAAGGGTTGTCTTGCCAAGCCCTGGCGGGCCAGCTAGAAGAATGTGATCCGGTGTTCGTTGTTGAATAGTAGCCGCGTCAATAAGAAGTTGGATCTGCCCACGAACTTTATGTTGACCAACAAATTCATTTAGGGACTGCGGTCTAATAGCTGACTCAAAGACCAAATCTGAGCTGTCTGCTTCAGAACCCATCAACTCTTCAGACATGGACTCTACTTTCGCCCAGTTGAGAGATTAGAAAGACTCAACTTCAGAAGCTCTGATTCACTTGATTGAGGTGAACTCTTCAAAGCATTCTCAACAGCACTCTTGGCAAGTTTTTCTTGGTAACCGAGTCCAACAAGCGCTGCGATGACAGAACTCTCAGAGCTTGATGAACCTTTTGAGGTTCCATCTACTGAAACAAGCTTGCCTGTGAGACTTAGAACAATTAGTTTTGCTGTCTTCGGTCCGATTCCGGTGACAGATTTGAACATCGAATCATCAGCAGTTGCAACAGCTGTAGCAATTCCATCAACGCCTAGGTGAGTTAGAACCGACATTGCCGATTTAGGTCCCACACCTGAAACTGAGCAAAGAAGATTGAAACCTTCTAACTCCTCTTCAGTTTGAAAACCGAAGAGAGTTTGAGCATCCTCACGAATGATGTGTGCCATGTGAAGGGATAATTCCTGTTGGGAAAAGCTCAATTGGTAAACATCTGGAGTTACGTTTACTAAATAGCCCACGCCAGCACAGTCAATAACTAACTGTCCAGCCTTGCGGCTCAATACGGTTCCTCTTAGATGTGCAATCACAACACAAGGATAACTGGGCTAGCGAGATTTCTTAGATGAAGCGATGGCATTGCGCCATTTCTCTTGAGCTTTTGTTTCTGTTGATTGTTGAGAAAGGTTGCTCTTTCCCCCACGCCAAGCCAATGTAACTGCAATAGCCAAAGCATCAGCAGCGTCGGCTGGCTTCGGTATCTCTTTGAGCTTCAAGATCTGCATCATCATGTTGGTGACTTGGAGCTTGTTAGCTCGACCGCTACCGGTAACAGCAGCCTTCACTTCAGTTGGGGTGAAATAGGTAACTGGAATATTTCTCTGGTGAGCGAGATAAGAAATTACCCCAGATACTTGAGCTACTCCCATTACGCTCTTCAAGTTCTGTTGAGCAAAAACCCTTTCAATGGCAATCTGCTCGGGCTTGATGCGGTCTAGAAGTTTCGCAATGTGATCACCGATGATTGCCACACGAGCTGTGTCATCAAGGCTCTTGTCTGATTCAAACACCCCAACTTCAGCAAAACTTACCTGTCTTGAAGAGCTCTTTGAAACAACACCAAAACCGCAACGGGTAAGACCTGGGTCAAACCCTAGAAGAACACTTTCAGATTTACTCGGCATCTAGTTGAGCCGCTACTTCAGCAGACATGTCAAAGTTTGTGTAGACGTTCTGAACTTCATCTGAATCTTCTAGAGCATCAATCAAAGCGATTACTTTACGAGCAGTATCAATGTCTGTTTGAACAGGCATCGATGAAACAAACTCGACATCAGCACTTTCATAGTCAATGCCTCTGTTCTGCAAAGCTTCACGAACTTCAACCATCTTTGATGGGTCGGTTGTAATCATGAGCTGATAGCCACGATCTTGAACGTCTTCTACCCCAACTTCAAGAACTGCATCTAAGACGCTGTCTTCGGTTGTTGCCTCGTTCTTCTCAACAAGGATCACGCCTTTGCGACTGAACTGGTATGAAACAGAACCTGGGTCAGCCATGGTTCCACCGTTTCTTGAAACGGCTAGACGAACTTCAGCAGCTGCTCTGTTCTTGTTGTCAGTCAAACATTCGATTAGAAGAGCGACACCGTTAGGTCCATAGCCTTCATACATAATCGTCTGATACTCAACACCTGAACCATCTAAACCAGCACCGCGTTTGATGGCTGATTCAATGTTGTCTTTAGGAAGTGAAGACTTGCGACCCTTTTGGATTGCATCGTAGAGAGTTGGGTTACCTTCAAGGTCAGGTCCACCGATTCTTGCTGCAACTTCGATGTTCTTGATTAGCTTGGCAAATAGTTTCGCTCTACGACCATCGATGATGGCTTTTTTATGCTTGGTGGTTGCCCATTTGGAATGGCCCGACATGATGCTCCTTGAGTAATCTTTCTAGACAAGTTTAGTTAGCAGAATTGAAATCTGCGGCTTTACACATGTCTGAGAAGTACTTGTGCACAGCGGTTTCACCAGTAACTTCCGGATGAAAGCTAATTCCTAGAAGATTTCCTTGGCGAACTGCTACTACCCTGCCGTCAGCTAACGTTGCTAGCTTTTGAACATTGGCACCAACTTCAAGAACAATCGGTGCTCTAATAAATGCGGCATGAACTGGTTCATCCAGTCCATCAAAGTTCAGATCTACTTCAAACGAATCTGTTTGAGAACCAAAGGCATTTCTCTGAACTGAGACGTCCAGTCCACCGAAACTCTTTTGACCCTCAATCCCATCAACAGATCGGAAGAGCGTCGTGTAGGGAA
>CALFOB010000188.1 GCA_937919125.1 uncultured Micrococcales bacterium
TTTCGGATAACTAACTACGATTCGGCCTTCAGCTGGCAAGTGATATCCATGGATGGCGAGGGCGGTGATATCAGCATTGATGACACCGGATTGGTCAGGGTGCTTAACTCGACCCCAGCCACACGCAAGACTGTGGAAGTTACTAGTTCGCGCGATCTGTACGAAGTCGGGCGAGCAACAATAGTTGGAGTTCCACTCGGCGCTGGGCTCACTCCAGAGTTCGGCACGTACCAAAGGACGGATTATGGTTTCACAGTAGAAATCACAAATTTCGACTCGAATTTCTATTGGTATCTCGAGACCGACTCCGGTGCTGCGTGGATGCCCACCGATGGCCTTGTTGAAGTTGTAAACCTTGGTTTAGGTGAAGGAACTTTCCTGCTGGTGTGGACGGAGCAACCTGGTTATGAGTCTGCCGCAGCCCCGTTCTATGGTCAAGCCCTCGACCCCGGCCTAGTGGCAACTTTTGGCGACCTCATCCAAGGCGACGGGGCTCTTCAAGTTCAGGTCACAAACTTCAATTCATCTTTCGACTGGGCGGTTAGTTCCAGCATGGGAACACCCAGCATCAGTGACACCGGTCTGATCACTGTTTCTGGATTGACCCCGGGCAACGATGTAGTAATCACGGTTCGCACCCGAGCCGATGGCTATGTAACACAAGTCACCAACTATGAGGGCGTGCTTCTTAATACCGCTCTTGCACCCGAGTTCGGGCCGGTAACCCGCTTCGAGGGTGGCTTCAGATCAAGAATTTTGAACTTCAGTGGTTACTTCAGTTGGTTGGCCGAAAGCTCTGCCGGTCAAGTGAATCTCGACGACAACGGCTACTTTGAGGTGACCGGGCTCGCGCCAGGCCAAGGTGCCACCGTCACCGTCAGCAACGCGCGCGTGAATTACTACCCTGGCTCTGGGTCGCTTGAAAGCTGGGCGCTGGATTACGCGCCAACGCCTGAATTCTCCGACCCGATCGCAAATTCCACCGGATTCACAGCGATGATTACCAACTACGCACCCGAATACACCTGGCAGGCTGAGTCAACCGTTGGCGAGGCAACCATTGATGACCTTGGGCGCCTCATCGTCACCGGTCTAGAGGCCGGGCAAAGCGCCACAGTAAGAGTCACGTTCTCTGGCCCAGACTTCCTCAGCAGTTCGAGTTCAATCACCGGTTCAGCGGCAACCGCCGTGATTCAAGACGATCGAAACACTCAGGTAGATACCGAGGCACAGGCTCGTGCCAGGGCTCGCGTCGATGCCGAGGCTGCCGCTGAAGCAGCAGCAAAGGCTAAGGCAGAAGCAGAAGCCGTGATTCGCGCGAAGGAAGCCGCCGAAGCCAAGGCCGCAGCGGAAAAGGCCGCGAAGCTCGAGGCCGACCGAAAAGCGGTAGCCGAGGCACTCGCTAAACCGGTGGCTGCGACCCCATCCGTGATTAAGTCGCTAACTTCAGAGCAAGTTGCACTGATTGCGCCGATTGTCTTCAAGCAGCTCGCCCCGGCAACCGTCGCAGCTATCACGCCAAAGCAGGCGGCCTCCCTCACCGGTGGCCAAGTTCGAGCCTTGCCGGTCTCGAGCCTCACCAAGCTCAAGCCTGTCGTTATCGGTGCTCTCAAGCCCGAGGCGCTAGCCGCTCTGCCGGTCGCCAAGCTCAAAGCCCTAACCAAAGCCCAGGTCAAACAGATCTGGCTCGGCCAGTGGTTGCAGCTCGACGCAGACCAGCGCAAGGCTCTCAAAAGATAATCGGGCAAAGAAAAAGACCTCCCACTTCTGGGAGGTCTTTTTACTGTGGAGACTAGCGAGCACCGAGCGAGGCGCGTGAAGAATCTTCGAAGTTATCGAAGATTTAGCGACTCGGTGTGCGAAGGCCCCACAGTCAACGCAACAAAAAACGCCTCCCCGGAGGGAGGCGTTTGATTTGTGGAGACTAGGGGGATTCAACTATTCAATGATTGCTAGTTGTTGGAGCATAGTTTGCTGTTTTTCAGACTATAAATCAGACTATTCGCTTGAATTTTCAATGAGGCAGATCGAAACACCCATTAAGTACTCTGCATTCGACAAGATCAAATACTGTTGCTGTTATTGGAGCTGTTTGTGCAGCAATAAGTGTGTTTCTAGGGACTCAACTTACCTAGCGTTACCAGTTCAATGACGTCACAAACCTGAATAACAGTGCGTTGCCGCTTACGAAATAATCACTTCGATCGCTAGTTGTAGACCTAGTGATCACTCAGAATTGTCAGTACTTTGTTTGATTACTTACAAGAATCATGACAAAAATGAGAAGAATAAGCCCCACTCCGCCAAAGGTTAGCGTGCTGTAAAACCAGCTCCTCAAACGGTAAGTCTTTGCTCGCCTCTTGAGAGCCAGGAAGGCGATTCCAAAAGCTATTCCGAGAATGACATTCCAACCGAATAGCTGACTACCAACATTGAGTAAAACAACCCTTATGTCAGATAACGCACCAGGTAAAAAGAAGGTGGAAGCAACAAATACCGCCTGAAGCCACCAGGAAATCAGGAGGTTTGAATGTTGAGGTTCCGCCTCCTTGGTGCACATGTGGCAAAAGGTTGATTGAGCCTTATTGAAGATAAAGAGTTCGCATTTAGGGCAGAGAGCCATGTTCTTTCCCTTTTGAAATACAGCTAACTCAAACTCGTCTAGGTCTTCAATGCACGCAACGCACAACAGGTGATCAGACGACTTGAGCTGCGTCTGGCATCTAAGGCAGGTGCGTTGGGTCGTCTCCCCGTGGGTAATTTCGATTTCATCCGAAGTATCCCCTCTGGCGAAGCGTTCGTCCGACTGTAACGTTCCACAGTGCCTGCACAACTTTGCTTCGGCAAGAATTTCTTCTGCACAAGCGACGCACTTCACAGTTTGAGCTGCCACTGTAACTCCCCAATCTAAGTTCGATTTCAATGCACACGAACTACTTGACTCTTGAAACTAGCGGTAGTCCTTCAGTACGAGCTGCAAATCCGATTTAGTGACATTCGTGTTTTGACACTCACTAAAGAGGTTCACGTTTCCAAGACCCCACGATAAACCAGAAGAAGGCTCTTCTGGGTCAAGGCATTCAACGGAGTCTCTGACTATCCAGATGACGGCAAATTTGTCGTTATCCACCCTGCCCTGTTGTTTCTGAGCCATTTGAGATACAAGACTTTGATCGAAACCAAGCCTCTCTATTGAACAGGCGATCTGGTCATTGGTTATCGCTTCTCTTGATTCGTCGTCGATAGTTTTTATAAGAACTACGGATGTGTCTTTATACTCAACACCCTTTGTGTAACGCTTGAAACAACTTTGAACTTTGTCCTGTAGACCAAGATTTTCGTTGACAATGTTTGCCACGATCAAACTCGCAACCAAGACGCCAAAAGCTACACACGCCAAGATGATTTTCCGCTTCATAGAAACCCCCAACAAGGTCAAACTTACCCTAGCGATCGATAGATAGTTGGTCTGGATACCCCAAGCACCTCAGCTATTTCGGTGATTGGTTTACCTTCTGAATACATGGCTCGTGCGGTTTCCAACTTGGCTGCAGACATCACAGGCTTTCTTCCACCTTTGCGACCTCTTGCCCTCGCTGCTGCCAAGCCATCAATGGTTCGTGATCGCATGATCTCTCTCTCAAACTCAGCAAATGCAGCAATCATGGTGAAGAACAACTTGCCATCAGGAGTTGAGGTGTTGATGTTCTGTTCAAGCACCTGGAGATTTACCCCTAAGTCATCAAGTTCGCTTACGAGGTTTAGCAGATCCTTGGTTGAACGACCCAAACGATCCAAGCGTGTGATCACCATTGTGTCACCTGAGCGTAGTTGCTCTTTCATTCGATCCAACTGAGGGCGTGATGACTTAGTTCCTGAGAAGGTATCAATGAAAATCTGATCTACCTCTGCGTTCTTCAAAGCATCTTCCTGAGAAGAGGCGTTCTGATCAGCGGTAGAAATTCTGCCGTATCCAATGCGTTTTGTTGTCATGCCGTAAGCGTAAAACAAACGATGGACATTTTACATAGAATTCGGACACGGCTTTTGAGAAGAATAATCCCCTGTATCAAGGCACTTCGGCGTCTCGCCGAATAGTGTCAATCAAACGATCGTTTTTGAGAAGGCTTATTGCTACATAGACCTAAAGTCAGGGTTCACCTTATTTTTCAAATCGTTTTTACTTCTCTTCGAAGCACGATTCTCTTTCGTTGCCGCTTCGGCAAGTGAGCCAAGGCTTTTCATACCCCAACCCAGTAGAGCAAGCAGAGCTGCAAGTAACACTGACCAATGTAGAAATCCGAGCACTGAATAGAGCAAGGGACCCACTTCATAGTAGGCGTCAGGATTCAGAGGTTGACCCATTCGAGTCATTCCACCATAGGGGTTGGTGAGACCTCCTAGAAACAGAGAAATACCCCCTAAAACAAATAAGCCAGAACCAGCCATCCGAAATATTTTGGCTAGAAATTTCATTTGTCTCCCCCTAAGTTTCTAGTCATTGATCAGCCTAAGGCTAGATCGATGGAAATGATGCCGCACAACTAGCCCCCACTAGCAAGATTGCACCGTTTTTTGGGACATTTCTATAATCAACTTCGAGAATGGTTATTGAACCAACAGGCACAATCGTTTGACGCAACCTTGAGTTGGATAAAGCTACATCGTTCCTGTCCAGGATTTGGATGTCAATGAGATACCCGTGCTCGCATGAAACCATCGAGGCAAGCTTTACGAAATGACATCGACTGTAGATTGAACAGCTCCCTTTGAAGTTGGCTGGATCTACCCACGCCACCATCAAACCGTCGTCACCAAGATCTCCAAAATCATCTAGTTTATGTCCGTAGGTTTGCGAAGTGGCGAGATCCCAACTTTCATTGATTGCATTTTCAGCCTTCAACGAATTGGCTGTGAAGCTTCCTAGAACTCCTAAAAAGAGAAACAGCGTTGCCGCAGCAGCCACAATAGAAAGTGCTTTGTCTCTTCGTTCAGCCAGATTGACCCAGAGCACTAGCCGCCAGATTCGATTCACTGCTAGTTTTCGCAGGCGATACCGTCATGGTCTCTGTCCTTGCCTGAGTTCTCGGCATAGACCTTTGCGTTCACGGTTGGCTTGTTCTTGATCTCGCCACCCTTGTTTACCCACTTAGCAGACTTAGCAACTCCACCTGGATAAACCTTATTGAGTGCTGCACAGTTGCTGAACTTCTTTTCAACTGTGTGCGGTGAAGCGTTTGCCCCTGCGATTCCAAATCCACTCACCAAGACTGCGATTACAAAAACACTTACTTTATTCAAGAGATCCCCTAACTTCCTCATCAGCCTACTTAGTCAAAAAGCTACTTTGGTAGATTCGTTACATGGGGAAGCATGTTGTTGGCGTTGGTGAGTCGCTTGCCGAACTTTTTCCGAACCTTGCCAGTCAATGGCATCCCGCCAAGAACTCCCCCTCAACACCCGATGTAGTGAAACCAACGCAGTCATTCAAGGCTTGGTGGATTTGTGATAACGGTCACGAATGGGAAGCACTCATTTCCAACAGATCCAGAGGCTCTGGTTGCCCTTATTGTTCTGGAAACCGCATACTGGCTGGCTTCAACGACCTGGCAACGCTTCGCCCCGACGTAGCCAAGACTTGGTCAAAGAGGAATGGTGACCTTTTCCCAACGGATGTGGGAGTGAATTCGCATAGAAAAGTTTGGTGGCTAGAGCCATGTGGGCATGAATTTGAGATGTCTATTCCAGCTCGAACCAGAAGACCACTTGGCTGTAAGTTGTGTAGCGGTCATTCAAGAGCCAAAGGCATCAATGACTTAGCGACTTCCAACCCTGAACTCATCCTGGAATGGGAAGTTGAGAAGAACCAGGGAATGAGTCCAGACCAATTTCAAAGCGGTTCAAGGGAAGAGATCTGGTGGAAAGGTTCAACCTGCGGTCACTCCTGGCAGTCAAGAATTTCTTCACGAACTCGAAAGAACCCTTCAGGATGCCCTGTATGTCGCAACTTGAAAGTCCTACCAGGATTCAACGATTTGAAGTCTCTATTCCCAGAGATCGCTGAGGAGTTCGACTTCTCAACAAACCAGAGCGTTACTCCTGAAAATGTAGTTGCGGGAAGTGACAAACCAATGTCCTGGCTTTGCCCATCAGGACACAGATACCAAGCCACTCCTTATTCCAGGACAGCAAAAAAGACAGGCTGTCCCGTTTGTAGAAACCTAACCGTGATTGATGGTGAGAATGACCTTGCCACGCATTTTCCAGAAATTGCCGCCGAATGGGATTACAACAAGAACCCAAATCCCCCAAACACATTTAGTTTTGGAAGTCACTCTAAGGCTTGGTTCGTTTGCACAAGGAATCACAGTTATCAAACGGTCATTAGAAAACGAACCGAAGGAAATAGTTGTCCCTTCTGCGGCAACAAGAAACTTCTCCAAGGGTTCAACGACTTAGCAACCTTGTATCCGCAGATTGCCAATCAATGGGATCAAGAGAAGAACAACAGACTTCCTTCTGAGGTCATGGCGGGATCAATGAGTAAAGCCTGGTTCAAATGTGAACTCGGTCACTCTTACGAAACTTTGATTCAATCCAAGTCACGAGGCGAAACAGGCTGCCCTATTTGTGGCAACTTCCAACTGTTGCGTGGTTTCAATGATCTTGAAACTCGCCTTCCGCAAGTGGCAATGGAGTGGCATCCTACAAAAAACGGTGTCAAGCAACCGACAGATTTCGTCTTTGGCTCACACTCTTTTGCTTGGTTCGTTTGCTACCAAGGGCATGAATGGCGATCCACAATCGTTGGCAGGCAAAAGAGCGGTTGCCCATCCTGTGCTGAATACGGTTTCAAGCCGCACAAAGCAGCACTTTTCTACTTCATTGAGAATGAAGGACTTTCTGCCAAGAAGGTAGGCATCACCAATAGCGAGGAAAGGCGAGTTCGACTAAATGGATTCGCTAAACGAGGTTGGAAAGAAGTCTTGATTGTTGAACGTCAGAATGGCGAAGAGATTTTGGCGTTGGAAAAAGCGGTATTGACCTGGATAAGGAAAGACTTGTCTATCCCAAGTTTTCTAACGTCCAAGGAAATGGGCAGGCAAGGAGGTTGGACTGAAACCTTTGCTGCTGAAAGTCTTTCCAACCAGGCTGTGACACAGAAGATCATGGAAACCATGAGGAAACTCGGCATCAAATAAGGCACTTCCATGGAAACGTGTGCTTGTGCCACAACCCCATGTGCCCTGTATCTATGAAACCAGGCGGTAGACCTTCAGGGCGATCTTTGACCCAGGAATACCAAAGTCCTGATTCCTGCATTGCATGTACTTCATCATCAAATGAGTGGTCAAATCTGTAACCGAGAGCTGGCGGCAACTTTCCAGACTTTCTGTTTGTTGCGTCGTGCTGGTAATAGACCTTGTCAAACCCATAAACGTGGAATGCATACCACTCCAGGACTGTGACGATCCATTTACCAATACCCCGTCGTTCATGCCCCAAAGCAGTCCACAATGCGACTTGGACAGACCTTGGATCACTCATCGGGGCAAGGCTTCCAAAGCCAACCACCACTTTGCCGATGGTGAAGATTAGGTGAAAGCGGGGGAAGACATCATTGACGTGGTCATTCACAAACTGTTGAACCGTTTTGTAGTCCCAGCTAGGAGCATATTTTGCCCATCCGATGTAGCCCTTTAGGTGCTTAGCACTTCGCTTCATGACTCGGAATAGGTGTTGGGCATCAGTGGACCGAAGTTCTCGACAAGCCAGCGGGTATTCATAGCCTGGGAACGGTGCAGCTTCCTGCTTAGGCTCTTCTTGAAGCGTGTCTACGAACGCTTCTAACTGTTCTTCAGTGATGCCTTCCAATGTGTACATAGTGATCTCCTACTAATAATTTTCCCACCGTTTTTTACAAAATCTCAGGGCGAATAAATGTCTGAGGGTGCTGTCACAATGTTTATGAAGGAGAGCTCCTTCACCCCTAAGAAAGCAGCGGCTAGCTGACTATTTAGGGGTTTTTTGCGTCTGTAGGGCTTTTGCTTATCAGACATTACGAAATGAACAAAATGACAGAAAACTGGCAAAACGAATGGTTTATTGACAAGAAGATTCAGCAAGCCCAGTACATGAACAAGGTGAATGAAGCCTGGATCCCTTACTACGTCAAAGATCTATGCAGGTACATCGCCTCAAGAGCTACATGGGATCACACGGATCCAAAAGTTCCGTCCTATCAAGGAACGACTGTGTCTATCGACACCATGGAGATTCAAATGAACAGGGACGAAAAATACATCAAGAGAGCGAAGAAGAAAGCCATCGAACTTGGATGGCTAGTCGTCTACAACCGCTATGGGACTAGCTGTGTAACTTTTCCAAGGATAGGAATCGATGATCCTGAGATTCAACACAGGGAAAAAAGAGGCGGTTGGGAAGGTTTCGGAGTTCCAAAAGAAGACAAGTAGTCCCCCCTTCAGGGAAGACGTATCTAAGAGATCTAATCTCTTGTCTTATTTGCTTCTAATCCTTAGTCTTTATAAGACTTAGAGCCTCTCCTGCGGAGAGTTCAACTTCCCTAACGGTCAGTTGATTTGGAAATCAAAAGTAATCAAATAAGAGTTTCTTCTTCCCTGATTAGCTGGTGCTCGTTTCGAGCCAGGGAACTTACAAAACTAAAGAGACTAAATAGATAAGACCTAGTGTCAAAAGTGTGCTCTTTATAGTTTTGTGGCTCCCTCGGCTAAACGCCCATCGATACGTCTTTTTGAAAAATACAGATTTTCTTGATTTTGAAATCTAAGAACTTACTGTCTGACTTCAATGACTAACAAGATAAATAGACATCCCTTAGAGGGGTGATTGAACAGGTTGGGCAGTATTCATACTCCTAGGAATTGGCTTTGATGCCAATCTTTTCGGATAGTGCTGCTCCGAAGGCTTCCACTTGTGGTCGTTGCTTGGTTGCCGTGACTCGCCCGTAGTAATACGAGATCGCATACCCTGAATGTCCCAAGAGTGCCATTGCGATTTCTCTATCAACGCCTGTGTCAGCCATCTTGGTAGCCGCTATGTGACGAAGACTATGACCTCTCAGAGCTGGTTGCTTTGCGTTGTACTTAGCATTCACTTTTGCCCATAGATCGTTGTCTTCATTTGGATCAAAGGGTTTACCGTCGTCTTTGAGATAAACAAGATCAGCGAACTCTGGCTTTGGTTTGAAGGTTGGGAGTTTCTCTTGTTCTTTTCTAAGAGCTTTCATTCTCTTGAGAGACTCTAGCCAAGGCTCATTGAGAGAAACTGTCCTGTCCCTGCCGCTTTTCGTGGCAGGTTTTACGATCAATCCAACTCCAGTAACCCTGCCTAGCTGACTTGCGATGGTCAACGTGGGATTCGAACCATTGAGCTTTAGGTTCTTGAAAGTTAGCCCCAGACGTTCACCCTTTCGAAGCCCAAGCATTCCAAGTAGGAAGTGGTCAAACAGAGGATCATTTGCCTCATTCATCTTCTGGAAGATGTGCTCTGCGATGTGCATCATTTGAGGAATGTTCTCATTCGGAGCCTTGTAGGTTGGTGCCTTTACAAGTTCCAGGGGATTTCTTTCGATCTTCCGTTTCTTGACAGCTACATTCAAAGCCTGATTCAAGGTCTTGTAGATGTTCAGAAGGGCATTGCTACCAAGAAGGGGTAAATCAACCTCTTCTCTTTTGACGACCTTTCGCTTGTCAGGGAGGGTCTCATAGAAGAGCTTCTGAACATCTTGGTATTCAAGATCGATCAAGTTCATCTTCCCGATGTGCGGAGAAATGTGGTTTTTGATGTGACCCCAGTATTTGTAGCGAAGTTGTGGACTAACAGCGGTTGGACGGATCTCTGAAAACCATTCCTCAAGGTACTCTTCAACGCTCTGTAAGCTTCGCTGACGGGTTTTGAGCTTTACCCCAGCCTGAGATAACCCCTTATTTGTGTAATAGCGTTCGAGGTTCTTGTCTAGGCGTGAAAGTGCCTCTTCCGCAGACCTGGCAGTTCCATAGACCTTCTTGCGTTTTCCAGGGTTGTCAGCATCTTGGATTTCTTTGGTGGCTTGATAGAAGTCAGCCATCTCATAGCTTTGTCTTACTTCATTCCAGGCTTGTTTGCGAATGATGTAGAGACCGCCTTGTCCCTTGCGACGGCGGTTTGTGTTTGTCCCCATGGTCTTACTCTAGTGGGAAAGGCGTCTCGCCGAATCAGACTATAAATCAGACTATAAATTCAGCTAAAGAAAAAAGACCCGCTATTTCTAGCGGATCTTTTCCTATCGTGGAGACTAGGGGGGTCGAACCCCTGACCCCCTGCTTGCAAAGCAGGTGCTCTA